>JAFYPG010000146.1 GCA_017547605.1 Prevotella sp. | reverse complement strand
GCAGGACGTTTCGCTTTTCGTTCTTCACTCTTCACTTCTATCAGCAGTTCCTTGCACTCGTTATCCACAGAAACGATGTGTACGCTGCTCACACCACTCCCGATATCCTCGACGGCCTTCCGCCAATCGAGCATGGGTGACAGTTTGGTGATGATACGATCGGCCTTCTCCGTCATCTCATCCATCATCTCCAGTACGTTGGGCGTACAGTCGGCGATGCCGAAGGTGCGTGCCCCATGTTCATCCCTTCTGGCTGGGTCGATGAACAACAAGTCGGCATGATCCATCTGATGCAGAAAGGCCACGCCGTCGCCACAGACGACATCAACCTGTGGCAGTCCAAGTGTCTTAAAATTCGAGGATGAGATAGCGCAGAGCCGTTCCTGCTGTTCCACGCAGACGGCCTTGGAGAAGCCCTTGGCGATAAAGGCCGTATCCACACCAAAACCCGCCGTCAGATCGACGAACAGGTTTCCCCCTCCCGCTATCTTAGCCTTATATTGGGCCGTCTGTTCACTCGAACATTGTTCCATGGAGAGATGGGGCGGATAGAGGATGTCGTCGATGGCAGCCCAGGAGGGTATCTTGGTGCGCGCCTTCTGTCTGCCAGCGATCTGCTCCAAGGCCAAGGGGAGATCCACCTCGGGGTCTCTCCCACCCTGTAATGCCAGCCGACGGACATCGGCGTCAAGATGCTGGCGGATATAGTCACGCGTCGCCTCGTTCAGCATCTTATTCCACAAATTCTATACGGGTATGATTGGGGCCCACCTTCAGGTGCACACGGCAACCTATCACCATCGGGAAGTTATAACGGCTATGATGGCCTACGGGGAAGTCATAGCACACGGGGATGTCGTAGTGCTGCAGGTATTCATGGAGCATCTCATACATATCAGCAAAACCGCTCTCAGGAGACTTATACTTCGAGAAATGGCCCACGATGATACCCTTGAGTTTGGGGAGGATGCCACGGATCTCTATCTGGTGGAGCATACGATCCACCTTCGACATCGACTCCTGGGTATCTTCTATAAAGAGAATAAGTCCCTCATCCGCACGGTTCAGGAAATCATAGTCAGAACCCGCCAGACCACTGAAGACGGAGAGGTTTCCGCCCACCAAGATACCCGTGGCCTCACCATATTGGTTAAGCGGATGAGGGGGCACCTGATACGTGGGTAACTGGCCCTGTAACAGTCGTTGCATGATCGCGTTCACGGAGTCGCGCTCGCCCTTGGCGGTAATACCGTCGCACATCGAACCGTGGATGCTCATCACCCCTGCCGCCGCCTCTGCACTGTGGAGGGCCGTGATGTCGCTGAAGCCAATGATCCACTTGGGATGACGGGCAAACTCCTCCAAAGGGGTGCGATATAACACCTGTACGGCCCCGTCACCACCACGTGAGCATAGGATAGCCTTGATGGTGGAGTCGCGCAAGGCCCAGCGCAGGTCTGCTGCCCGCTCATCGGCTGTCCCGGCAAAGCCATGGTAATCTTTGAGGGCGTTGGGTCCCACCACAGGCACATAGCCCCACTCGCGGAGGGCTGCACAGCCTTTCACCACCGTCATGCTATCGGGTGAACTCGAAGGAGAGATAATAGCAATGGTGTCGCCAGCTTTCAGGGCTGGCGGCATCACCATCTGACACTGGCCTTTTGAGAACAGTGCCACGACTATTTGTAATAAGAATAGCCGTCTGTTCATAGATTATTCTTCAGCGAAGGCTGCTGCCTCGGCTTCGGCGATAATGTCTTCGCGGGATTTCTCCTTATGGGAGATGTCAGAGAGATCGAACTCTTCGTCAGAGAGGCTTGGAATGTCTGGCATTTCCGGAGTCTGTGCCTTCTCTGGCATTTTCTCCTGCTCAATCATGAAATTCTGCTCCTGTTCCGTGTCTGGCACAGCCATCGCAGGTTCTTCTTCCATCTTCGTGCGCTCGGTCTTGGCATTGAAGATGGCATCAACGAACTGAGGCTCGCGCTTCAGGCGTTGCAGCGTCTCCCTTGAAGCCATCTGCTGCGCTTCCTTCTTGGAATAGCCCTTGCCCTTCTCGCCCTCAATACCCTCCAGCATCACCTGGAAACTGAAAATGGGACTACCGTTGTCATCTTTCAACTGCTTCAGCATCTGGAACTCCATGCGCACACGGTTCTTCTGCGACCACTCCAGCAACTTCGACTTGAAGTTCACCTCCTTGAAGGCCACCTTGTCGAGATTGATATACTTACCAAGGACCCGTTTCTCGAAGAATTCCAGACAGGCATCATAGCCACGGTCGAGATAGATGGCACCCACCAGAGCCTCAAAGGCATTACCCTCCACATAACTGTTATGAGAGGTGGAATGACCTGATGACACTAACAGCTGACCTAAGCCCATCTCGTTGGCGAGCTTACCCAGTGTATCGCGGCTCACGAGTTTCGAGCGCGTATTCGTCAGGAATCCCTCACGCTTACCCCCATAATGACGATAAACGATATATCCCACCGCAGCATCGAGTATGGCATCACCCAGGAACTCCAGTCGCTCGTTGTTCAGCGGCTTGCCCTTGTCGTTGCGCTTGCGGATGCTCTTGTGCATCAGCGCCTGTTTGTAATACTCGATGTTGCGGGGATAGAATCCCAGTATCGCGTAAAGAGCAGAAAAAAGCTCCTTCTCCTTGCGGAAAGGGAGCTTTATTCTATCAATAATATCCTTAAGCCTCATACTTCTTGAATACCACACAAGCATTGTGGCCACCGAAACCGAAGGTATTGCTCAGTCCGGCACGAACCACGCGCTTCTGCGCCTTGTTGAAGGTGAAGTTCAGGTTATAGTCAATCTCAGGATCCTCGTCGCCCTCCTCATGGTTGATGGTAGGCGGAACGATATCGTTCTGGACAGCCAATACGGTAACCATAGCCTCCACAGCGCCAGCGGCACCCAGCAGGTGACCTGTCATAGACTTTGTGGAAGAGATGTTCAGTTTGAAGGCTGCATCACCGAATACCTCCTTGATGGCCTTGGCCTCAGAGATATCACCCACATGGGTAGAGGTACCATGAACATTGATATAATCGATATCCTCGGGCTTCAGTTCTGCATCCTCAAGGGCGTTCCTCATCACGAGCTTAGCACCAAGACCCTCAGGATGAGAGGCGGTAATATGATGTGCATCGGCACTCATGCCAGCACCCACCATCTCGGCATAGATCTTCGCACCACGAGCCTTAGCGTGCTCCAGTTCCTCAAGGATCAGACAGCCAGCGCCCTCAGCCATGATGAATCCATCGCGGCTGGCACTGAAAGGACGGCTTGCCTTCTCGGGCTCATCATTGCGGGTAGAGAGGGCCTTCATGGCATTGAAGCCACCCACACCACAGGCGCAGATAGCAGCCTCAGCACCACCTGCCAGAATGGCATTGGCCTTACCCAGACGAACGAGGTTGAAGGCATCAGCCAGCGCATTCGATGAAGAAGCACAGGCAGAAGCCGTGATATAGTTGGGACCATGGAAGCCGTACATGATAGAGATCTGTCCGGCTGCGATGTCGGCAATCATCTTCGGAATGAAGAAAGGATTGAACTTAGGACCTTCGGCCTCGTGGACACCATAGTACTTCACCTCGTCCTCGAAGGTCTTAATTCCACCAATACCAACACCATAGACAACACCGATGCGATCTTTGTCCTCAGTCTCCAGATCCATGTTGCTATCCTCAACAGCCTGCTTGGCAGCAATGAGGGCCAACTGGGTATAGCGGTCCATCTTACGTGCCTCCTTACGGTCAAGATACTCGTTAACATCGAGATTCTTCACCTCACAGGCAAACTTGGTCTTGAATAAGGTTGTATCGAAATGTGTAATAGGTGCGGCACCGCTTACTCCGTTGAGCAGGTTCTTCCACATCTCCTCAGGAGTGTTGCCGACTGGCGTCACTGCGCCAAGACCTGTTACAACTACTCTTTTTAATTCCATAAACTCAAATTAAAGCATAATGGTTGCTTCGCAATACGAAACAACCATTATGTTATGAACTTTATTTATTTTGCGTTCTCCTCGATGTAAGCGATGGCGTCGCCAACGGTACCGATCTTCTCAGCCTTATCATCAGGAATAGAGATACCAAACTCCTTCTCAAACTCCATGATCAGCTCAACGGTATCCAGTGAGTCTGCACCCAGATCATTGGTGAAGCTGGCCTCTGCCTTAACTTCTGATTCATCAACACCGAGTTTGTCAACGATAATTGCCTTTACTTTGCTTTCAATTTCTGACATAATTGTAATACTTTAAAATGTTAATAATGACTTTGCTATCTTGAAATTTTCCAGCGTTTCGCTGAAATCGGGTGCAAAGTAACACAATTTCTTTCACTTACGCAAACTTTTTTAAGAAAAACTTGCTCTTGTTTGCACAAATGGGGTGCAATTGTGCAAAAAAACAGTTGTTTTGTGTGCGTTACCAACAATAATTTAGCAAAATTTGATGAATTTATGAAGATTTCGTTGGCTATTTGAAAAACTTTCAGTAGTTTTGCGGAATAAAACAAGAACCATGACATTTACAGAACAAGCTAATCAGATTTTCAAGCGGGCTATTGACGACTATCATCTCACTGATGATGTCAATACACCGATTAAAAACCCGTATGCCAAGAACAGCATTGAGCACAGTCTCTATCTTAAATGCTGGATCGACACTGTCCAGTGGCATTATGAGGATATCATCCGCGATCCGCACATCAATCCCGTCGATGCACTGTCACTGAAACGGCGTATCGACCAGAGCAATCAGGACCGTACAGACCTGGTGGAAGAGATCGACTCTTATTTCCGTCATTTATATAATGAGGTGAAAGTGCTGCCTGATGCCCGTCTGAATACAGAGAGTCCTGCCTGGGCTGTGGATCGCCTGAGTATCCTCGCCCTGAAGATCTATCACATGCAGGAACAGGTGGAGCGCAAGGATGCCTCACCAGAGCATATTGCCAAGTGTCAGGGGAAACTGGATATACTCTTGGAACAGCAGAAAGACCTGTCGCTGGCCATCGACCAGCTTCTGGAAGACATTAAGGCAG
>JAFYPG010000145.1 GCA_017547605.1 Prevotella sp. | reverse complement strand
GATAGCAAAAATCGCCGTACCTTTGCAGCGTCAAAACAAACATTTGAGCTGTCCCGACAAACGGGAAAGCGGCGTAAGCCCAAAAGGCTACGCTCAGGATAACAAAAGTATTAAAGTAGGGGCGGAGATGACACAGCCGCTCCGAGTAAAGAAAAGAAAGGGTAAAAAGATGAAAAAGATGTTTTTGACGTTAGTAGCAATGCTTATTATGACAACCGCATTCGCTGAAGGTGAGACTGCAAACAGTGTAAACAACGTGGAGGCTTACGTTCTGAATGTAAATATGAATAAGCTTTCCAAAGCACTGGACCTGGCAGACGACCAGAAAGAGGCCGTTGCTGACATTCACCACACATTCGCCAGTGAGTTGATGTTCGCTGCACAGTACAGCAACAACGACCGTAAGGCACTTCTGGCCCGTGCCATTGACAACGATGTGAAGTGGATGCGCTATGTCCTCAACGAGAAGCAGATGCGTACCTATCTCATGCTGCTGAACACCACCATGAACAACCGTGGTCTGAACGAGTAAAAGAAAAGAGTGTAAAATTAAACCAGAAAGTCCCCTCAGCATTAGCTGGGGGGATATTTTTTTCTTTAAAATTTGCATATCTCGAAAAATTTGTGTTATTTTGCACTCGGACACGAATATTCGATTTTATGAAACAGTTCAGAGTCCTTGTTTTAGCCGTGATCTCCGCTGTTTTAGTCAGTTGCGGAACCACGAACACAGTGCCTATCACAGGGCGTCAGCAGTCGCTGATGGTCAGCGATGGTGACATCCTCAGTCTTTCCACCCAGCAGTATAGCGAGTTTATGAAGACCGCCAAACTCTCCACCAATGCTGCCAATACAGCGATGGTGAAGCGGGTAGGGCAGAACCTCGCCAATGCTGTGACCACCTATCTGAAGGCAGTAGGCTTGCAGAACGACCTGCAATATTACACATGGCAGTTCAACCTGGTACAGAACCAGGAGGTGAATGCCTGGTGCATGCCTGGCGGACTGATCTGTGTCTATGAAGGTATCCTCCCTGTCACGCAGGACGAGGCCTCCTTGGCCATTGTCTTAGGTCATGAGATTGCCCATGCTGTGGCACGCCACTCTGCAGAGCAGATGAGTACGCAGATGAAGCAGCAGTATGGCATTCAGGCCCTTGGATCCTTGGCTACAGTCCTTGGTGTAGGCGCTAATGCAGTATCCATTGGACAGGCTGTGGCAGCCACAGGACTGAACTTCGCCAATCTGAAATACTCTCGTAACCATGAGAGCGAGGCCGACCACATGGGACTGATCTTCTCAGCCATGGCAGGCTATAACCCCCAGTCTGCCATTACTTTCTGGCAGCGCATGGCATCCCTGAATCAGAACCAGAACACCTCTGAGTTCCTGAGTGACCACCCCTCAGATGCCACACGTATCCAGCAGATCCAGGGATGGATGCCCGAGGCGATGCAGTATTATAACGCCGTGAAAGCCCAGTCTGCAACGCGCACAACAACCACAAAAGCGACGACTAAAACTGCCCCTAAAACCTCAACGACCACTAAGAAAACGACAAAAAAGAAATAATTAATCATAAATGAAAAAATTACTTTTATTATGTGTATTATCTCTGGGCATGGGCAACATGGTCTATGGCCAGAGTATGACTGATAATCAGGTCATTGAATATGCCATTCAGCAGAAGAAGTCTGGCGCTTCAGAGTCTGACATCGCGGCCAAACTATTGCAGCGGGGTGCTACGATGGATCAGATTCAGCGTATGCGTAGTCGATATGCCAAACAGTTGACCAACAAGGGCTTGGATAATACGGGAGATAATGCTGTTGGCAATGCGAAAGCCCGTATGCGTGTAAACAATGAGGTAAACGATAATGATATAACGACTCATGAAGGTACGTTGGCTCCCCAGTATGTCACTGGAACTCTGGCAACAGATGTGGTCTCAGGCAAGCGTGTCTTTGGTCGTGATATCTTCAACAATAAGAGTCTTACCTTTGAGCCGGTGATGAACATTTCCACTCCCCAGAACTATGTGCTGGGTCCTGGCGATCAGTTGATCATCGATGTATATGGCGATACCCAGAAGAGTGAGCAACTGACAGTATCACCCGATGGTGACGTCACTGTTCCCGACTATGGTCCTGTGCATGTGGCAGGTCTCTCAGTGGCAGCCGCCCAGTCAAAGGTGCGCAGCCATTTGGGCACATATTATGAGAGTTCCGATATCAAAGTGACAGTTGGTCAGACGCGCACCATTCTGGTCAATGTAATGGGTGAGGTGAAGGCTCCGGGCACATATACCTTGAGTGCCTTTGCCACCGTGTTCCATGCCCTCTATATGGCAGGCGGTGTCAGCGATTTGGGAACCTTGCGTAACATTAAGGTCTATCGTCAGGGACGTCAGATTTCGGTGGTCGATGTCTATGAGTTTATCATGAACGGCCGTTTGGCTGGCAATGTACGCCTGCAAGACAACGATGTGATTCAGGTAGGCCCCTATGAGAGCATTGTCGATATCTCAGGTCGTGTCAAGCGCCCCATGGCATACGAGTTGCGTAAGAACGAGAGTCTGGCCACCCTGCTGAAGTACAGTGGCGGTTTTGCTAACGATGCCTATAAGAAGTCTCTCAGGGTGCTCCGTAAGAATGGCCGCATGAAGAGTGTCTATAATGTCGAGGAGTTCGAGATGCCCGAGTTCAAGATGTTTGATGGCGACTCGGTGAATGTCGATTCCATCATTAATCGTTTTGAGAACATGGTCGAGGTCAAGGGTGCTGTGTTCCGCCCCGGTATGTATAATCTGGGTGAGAAGGTGAACAGTGTCAGGAGCCTGATAGAAACCGCTGATGGTCTCACCGAAGAGGCCATGGTTTCCCGTGCAGTCATTCGCCGTATGAAGGCCAACCGCACTCAGGAAGTGATAGCAGTCGATCTGAAAGGTATCATGGAAGGCACAGCCGCCGATGTACCTCTGGAGAACGAAGATATCCTCTTTATCCCCACCTTGGCAGAACATCAGAACCTGAGGACTCTGACCATTAATGGCGAGGTCATTTTCCCTGGCACCTACGAATATGCAGAGAAGATGACCATCGAGGACCTCATTCTGCAGGCTGGTGGCTTGACGGACAATGCCTCTACTGTGAAGGTCGATGTGGCTCGCAGATTAATCGACCCAGAGGCCACCACCTCTACGATGGAGATTGCCAGAACCTATAGTTTCTCCATCAAGCCTGGCTTTGAGTTTGATGGCGATCGTAGTTTCACGCTTGAGCCTTACGATATAGTATCTGTACGTCGTAGCCCAGTATCTGTGGATCCCCTCAGGGTGCGTGTAGAAGGTGAGATAGCCTTCGAAGGTACATATACCCTTGAGCAGAAAAATCAGCGCCTGAGCGATGTGGTCAAGGCCGCAGGCGGTATCATCCCTGGCGCCTATACGCGTGGTGCCCGACTGATCCGAAAAATGAATGAAGACGAACTGGCCCGCAGACAAGAACTCATCAAGATGGCCAGGCAGAGCGTGGCTTCTGATGACACGGATACACTGAGCATGGCGCAATTGGCCATTGAGACCACTTATAGTGTCGGTATCCATCTCGACGAAGCCCTGGCTAATCCTGGCTGTGATGAAGATGTCGAATTGCAGAATGGTGACGTGTTGTCAATCCCCCGGATTAACCGCACCGTCAAGATCTCAGGCGATGTTCTGAAACCCAATACGGTTGCCATTAAAGACAAGAAGGATTACAAGTATTACATTACTCAGGCTGGAGGCTATGCCAAGCGCGCCCGCAAAAGCCACACATATATTCTCTACCAGAATGGAACAATTGCCAAGGCCTCTAAGGGTACGATTGAGCCAGGTTGTGAGATAGTAGTTCCCACCAAGGGACCCAAGGACAACTCTGAATTACAACAGTGGCTGGCCATCGGTACCTCTACAGCCTCTCTTGCCACGATGTTTATTAGTATAGCCAACATGCTTAAATAGTATAATGTATGGAAGATAACAATAAAGTGATACAAGAAGAGCAAAAGTCGTCTTTAGACTTTGGGAAGCTTTTCCAGGATCCTTTAAAGCATAAGAAGCTCTATTACAAGGTTCTTCCGATAACCTTTATCGTAGCCGTTATCCTGCTTTTGAGCGTCCCCGACTATTATAAGTGTGAGGTCAAACTTAGCCCCGAGATGTCTGGTGGTGGTAGTAAGTCAGGCTTGGCCAGTCTTGCCAGTAGTTTTGGCGTGAACATCAAGGGAGCCCTTGGCAGTTCTACGGAGGCTCTGTTCCCAACCTTGTATCCCGACTTGATGAACAGTGTCGATTTCAAGACCAGCCTTTTCCAGATTCCTGTGACCATTGAGGGCAATAAGGAAGAGGGTGAAGCAGACCGCACGATGTCTTATTATGACTATTTGAAGGATGAACAAAAGCAACCTTGGTGGAGTGCCGCTATCGGAGGAACGTTAAGATGGTTGTTCAGTCTGTTTAGGGATGAGAAGCCGGAGGTAACAAAGATCGATCCTTTCCGTTTGACGAAAGAACAGACGAGTATCGCGAAACTTATTGATCAAAAGGTGGTTTGCGATGTGGATGTAAAGTCGATGGTGATTTCGATAGAAGTGACGGATCAGAATGCACTCATTTGTGCGACGATGGCTGACTCTGTCAAAACCCGTCTTCAGACATTTATCACAGATTATCGCACAAGTAAGGCTCGTGTTGATTTGGAGTAT
>JAFYPG010000144.1 GCA_017547605.1 Prevotella sp. | reverse complement strand
TCACAGGTCCGAAGGTGGTGAAGACCGTGACTGGCGAGGATATCGACCAGGAGCACCTTGGTGGTGCCAGCGTCCATGCCACGAAGAGTGGTGTGACCCACTTCACGGCTAAGACCGAGGAGGAAGGTTTGCAGATGATCAAGACGCTGCTCTCCTATATTCCTTCTAATAATATGGAGACGGCTCCCCGTAAGCAGTGCACCGATCCCATCAACCGTATGGAGGACAGTCTGAACGAGATTATCCCCGAGAACCCCAACGAGGCATACGATATGTATAAGGTGATCGCAGCCGTGACCGACGACGGTGAGTTCTTCGAGGTACAGCCTAAGTTCGCCAAGAACATCATCGTGGGCTTCGCCCGCTTCAACGGTCAGAGCGTGGGTATCGTGGCTAACCAGCCTTCTTGCTATGCTGGTGTGCTCGACGTGAACGCCTCTCGTAAGGGTGCCCGCTTCGTACGTTTCTGCGACGCCTTCAATATTCCTATCGTATCACTGGTTGACGTGCCGGGCTTCCTGCCTGGTACAGGTCAGGAGTACAATGCCGTCATCCTGCACGGAGCCCAGTTGCTCTATGCCTACGGAGAGGCTACCGTACCCAAGATCACCGTTACCCTGCGTAAGTCGTACGGTGGTTCTCACATCGTGATGGGCTCCAAGCAGCTCCACACCGACCTGAACTACGCATGGCCCTCTGCTGAGATCGCCGTGATGGGTGCCAGCGGTGCTGCTGCCGTGCTCTACGCTAAGGAAGCCAAGGCTAAGAAGGAGGCTGGTGAGGACGTGAAGGCCTTCATCGCCGAGAAGGAGGACGAGTACAACGAGCTCTTCGCCAACCCGTATCAGGCAGCCAAGTATGGCTACATCGACGACGTGATCGAGCCGCGTAACACCCGCTTCCGCATCTGCCGCGGTCTGGCCCAACTTGCTACCAAGCGCGATGCCCTGCCCGCTAAGAAGCACGGTAATATTCCTATGTAATTCAGAATGCTTATGAACAACGAAGTATATGCTGCCATTGCCATGGCACTCCACGAGCATCTGGGCAATAATGTCCATGACGTGGAGACAGGCATTATAACCATCAACGCGCACCCCACCCAGTGGAACGGTTACGCGCAAACATTCACACAACATCCCTGAAGCGTATGAAAGAATATAAATATACCATCAACGGTAATAAGTATGAGGTCGTTGTAGGAGATATCAAAGACAATATCGCCACCCTGACCGTCAACGGTGAAGAATATACTGTGGAAATGGAGAAGCAGGCTGAGCCCGAGAAGAAGAAGCCCGTGGTGAAGGCCGCCACTGCTGCCGCCAGCGACGACGCTCCTGCCGCATCGAAAGGTGCCGTCAACAAGGCCAACGCCATCAAGGCCCCGCTGCCTGGCGTCATCACCGATATTCTCGTCGCTGAGGGCGATGAGGTGAAGGCTGGTGATACCGTCGTCGTACTCGAAGCCATGAAGATGGCCAATAACCTGGCCGCAGAGAAGGACGGTAAGGTGACTGCCGTCTGCGTCAAGGTCGGTGAGAGCGTCATGGAAGACGACGCCCTGATCGTGATCGAGTAAGTATCCACTGTATCTATAGCAAAAGAGAATGGGCGATGTCCCATTCTCTTTTTTTGTTTTGACAAACAAAAAAGTCCGCTGGCATTCCAGCGAACTTCTATGCGGTGCGTACGAGATTCGAACTCGTGACCTCCTGCGTGACAGGCAGGCATTCTAACCTACTGAACTAACGCACCATGATGGAGCGAATAAGATAAAAATTGCGGTGCGTACGAGATTCGAACTCGTGACCTCCTGCGTGACAGGCAGGCATTCTAACCTACTGAACTAACGCACCAGAAAGCGCTCTTTCTTATTAGCGGGTGCAAAGGTACGATAAAATCCCGAAACCGCAAAACTTTTTCCTAACTTTTTTAGTCTCCTCTTCAAAAAACGAGTTGCATCAGCACTGCGTCACGATACTCGCGACCATCGTAGAGCCAATCACTGATCATAGAGGCGGACTGGTAGCCCTGTTTACGGAACAATTTCAGAGAGGCCTCATTACTGGTATCTACAAAAGCATACAACTGGTGAAGATGGAGGGTATGGAGGGCATAGTCGGCAATAGCCGTCAACGCACTGCTGCCATATCCCTGACGGCGGAAGGCATCAAGGATGATCAGTCCCACCTCCGCACGGCAGTTGTTTGGATCGAAGTTCACCAAATCGACAATGCCGACAGTCTCCCCGGACAGGTTCTCAACCATCATCCTGACCTGACGGTCCACATAGATATCATTAGAGGCTGTGGCGATATAGTTGTGAAGCGTATAACGCGAATAGGGAACATTGGTGGCTCCCACGTTCCACAACTTCATATCGTTCTCTATCTTGTAAAGCAGATCGAGGTCTTCGGGCTCCAAGGCTCGCAGTCGTATCTCGGGGGTTGTCGTCATAGGTGAAGTTTTTTACGGAGTAAGTCTATCACTGCGATAGAGGCACGGAAATAGATGGCTATCTTTACAGGCATGGTATAGAAGAAACTCAGATGACCGTAGTGCTTACGGAAGAAGATGAGCATGGCCTGATAGAAGATATGGACATAGCGGTAGTCGCTCTTCTGCGTCGATTTGCCCTTGAAATGGATGATGGAATACGGGAGGTACCAGTTCTGCCAGCCGCCTTTCAGCAGACGATAGGAAAGATCAATGTCCTCACCATACATGAAGAACGTCTCGTCAAGCAGACCGATCTCGTCAAGGGCCTTCTTACGCAACAGACAGAAAGCACCGCTGATGACTTCTATCTGCGAGGGCTGATCCCAAGGCAGATGACTCATATAGTACCGCTTCGTAAAGCCCAGCATCTTCAGGCACGACACCCAGGGTGTGGGAATGGCGCGGCGTGACTCCGGGGCCAGGGTACCATCGGCATTGTGCATCATCACGCCTGCCCCACCCGCCTCGGGATGGGCATCCATAAAGGCCAGTGACTGACGAAGGGTATCTTCCTCAACGACGGTATCGGGATTGAGCAGCAGCACATACTCCGCCTCCGACTGACGGATAGCGATATTGTTAGCACGGGCAAAACCTACGTTCTCGGGGCTCTCTATAAGTCGTACCCACGGATAATCAGTACGCACCACGGCGACACTGTCGTCTTCGGAGCGATTATCAACAACGAACACCTCACCCTCGATACCCTCCAGGGCTTTCTGTACGCTCTGCAGACACTGCTCCAGATAGGTACGTACGTTATAGCTGACAATGACGATGCTCAGTTTCATGCTTCTTCAGAGGTTTCTGCCAAACAGCGGTTAAGACTGGGGAATACAAACGGCAGACAGAGCAGCAGCATGACTGCCAAATAGCCGAATGTCGTATTCATATACCAATAATATAATAAGGTGTCAACCACCATCGGCACCTCTAAGATCAACAGACGGATGACGCCCCACTTCCACATGGCGGGTTCCGCGCGGCTGACAAGATCGTTGTGTACGGCCTTGAACTTAAAAAGTCGCAGTCCTAAGAACGCTGCTCCCAGAGAGATGAGTTCCATCAGGGCTGTCAGGATAAACTCCGACTGTTTCTGCTCTTCCATCACGCCTGCATCCAGGATATCCGTCTCGTAAAGCAGGATGACCACCAGTGCCAAAGCAGCCAGTGACATATATATAACGGTCAGTTTTCTACTAATTGATCTCATACTATTCAGTTTTTCTATTTGTCTTCAAATAATGTACGGTTAGTGATAGAGCGACCTAAGGTCACCTCATCGGTGTATTCCAGTTCGTTGCCAACGGCGACCCCACGGGCTATCACACTGATCTTGACATCAAAGGCCGCCAACTTGCGGTAGATATAGAAGTTCGTCGTGTCACCCTCCATCGTAGGACTCAGCGCGAGGATCACCTCCTGTATGCCACCATCGGCCACCCGCTGTACCAGTGAGTCGATCTCAATGTCACTGGGACCGATACCGTCCATTGGCGAGATGATGCCCCCCAGCACATGATAGAGCCCATGAAACTGTTGGGTATTCTCGATAGCCATCACATCCTGGATGTTCTCTACGACACAGACGGTCGATGCGTCGCGGCGGGGATCGGCACAGATAGGACAGACATCAGAGTCGCTGATGTTGTGACAGGTGTGACAATATTTCACCTCATGCTTCAGCCGATGGACAGCCTCAGCGAACTGCTCCACGTCGGCATCCTCCTGACGGAGCATCCAAAGCACGAGCCGGAGCGCCGTCTTACGTCCGATACCAGGCAGTTTAGAGAATTCCGACACGGCCTTCTCCAACAGTTGCGAGGGGTATTGTTGTTGTATCATCTATAAACTATAAACCTTAAACAATAAACTAACTTTCTATCTCACTCAGTTCAAGCCATCGCATGGACTTCTCGTCGAGTTCTTCTTTCAACAGGGGGAGCCGTTTGCTCTTCTCTGTCAGTTCCTCCACGGAGAGCGAACCGCTACAGAGAGCCTCTTCGAGCTGATGCTGTTCATCCTCCAGGGCAGCGATGTCTTTTTCCAACTGTTCGAACTCGCGCTTCTCCTTATAGGTCATCTTCCGACGATCACCAGTGTTTGACGGTTTCTCGGATTTCCTCGAGTTTGCGGAGTTTCCCGACTCCTTGGCCTGACTTTCGGCCTTTGGCTGAAGGGCGCTCCACTGGCGGTACTGCGTGTAGTTGCCGGGGAAGTCCTTGATCTCGCCGTCACCCTTGAAGACCAACAAATGATCGACCACCTTATCCATGAAATAGCGGTCGTGGCTGACGACAATCACACAACCGGGGAAATCCTGGAGATATTCTTCCAGAATCTGCAAGGTGACGATGTCGAGATCGTTCGTCGGCTCGTCAAGCACGAGGAAGTTCGGATTCTTCATCAACACCGTACAGAGATAGAGTTTCCGTCGCTCGCCGCCACTGAGTTTATATACATAGTTATGCTGCTGCTCTGGCGTGAAGAGGAAATACTGGAGGAACTGAGAAGCCGTGAAATGCTTGCCACCCCCCCTGTCGATGTACTCTGCGATGTCCTTCACCACGTCGAGCACCTTCTGCTGCTCGTCAAACTGCAGCCCTTCCTGCGAGAAATAGCCAAAGCGCACGGTATCTCCAATGTCGAAGCGCCCGCCATCCAATGGCTCCATGCCGAGGAGCATCCTAATAAAGGTCGATTTACCCGTACCGTTGTT
>JAFYPG010000143.1 GCA_017547605.1 Prevotella sp. | reverse complement strand
ATGGAAGACAAGGCCGTAGGTGTATCGCCTGTAGGCTGTGCCGTCTTCGCGTACAATTATATAGATATAGACTGGCAGGAGGCTGCCCATGGTCGTGCTCCCGCACTGGCTACGGGTATCAAGCGCTGCTGGCCTGACCGTCTGGTGTTCACCTATCAGGGTGATGGTGACCTGGCTTGTATCGGTACCTGTGAGACCATCCACGCCCTGAACCGTGGTGAGAACATCGTGATCATCTTCGTCAACAATGCCATCTATGGTATGACGGGTGGTCAGATGGCACCTACCACACTGATTGGTCAGAAGACCTCTACTTGTCCTTATGGCCGTGATCCGCAGTTGCACGGCTATCCCCTGAAGATGGCTGATATCGCCGCTGGGCTGGAGGGCACCTGCTACGTCACACGTCAGAGTGTGGAGAGCGTGGCCTCTATCAACAAGGCGAAGAAGGCCCTGCGCAAGGCTTTCGAGGCTTCGATGGCTGGTAAGGGATCGAGTCTCGTGGAGTTTGTCTCTACCTGTAACAGCGGTTGGAAACTCTCTCCCGCCAAGGCTAACGAATGGATGAAGGAGAACATGTTCCCCTTCTATCCCAAAGGTGACCTGAAAGACACTACGAGTCTTTAATGGATAATGGATAATGGATAATTGAGATGAAAAAAGAAATAATCATATCAGGTTTTGGAGGTCAGGGCGTGCTCTCGATGGGTAAGATCCTGGCCTATAGTGGACTGATGGAGGACAAGGAGGTGACTTGGATGCCTGCCTATGGTCCTGAGCAGCGTGGTGGTACGGCCAATGTGACGGTGATCGTCAGCGACGAGCGTATCTCTTCGCCCATCCTCAGCAAGTACGACATCGCCGTGGTACTGAACCAGCCTTCTCTGGAGAAGTTCGAGCCGAAGATCAAGCCCGGTGGTATCCTCATCTACGATGGCTTTGGTATCATCAACAAGCCCACGCGTAAGGACATCACCATCTACGAGATCAACGCCATGGACAAGGCTGCCGAGATGAAGAACGGTAAGGTGTTCAATATGATCGTTCTCGGTGGACTGCTGAAGGTGGCTCCCGTCGTCAGTGACAAGGGCGTGGAGAAGGCGCTGAAGAAGACGCTGCCTGAGCGTCATCACGACCTCATCCCCCTGAATATGGAGGCCCTGAAGGAAGGTGCCAAGATCATTGAGCAGATTTAATATATATAATAAGGTATGTCTAATAACAACACAATCGTCGGACACAAGATCAGAGGCATCCGTGAGTCCAAGAACCTCTCCGTAGAGGAGATCGCTGAGAGCAGCGGTCTGTCTGTGGAGCAGATCAACAGTATTGAGAACGACCAGAACCTGCCGTCATTAGGGCCGCTGATTAAGATCGCCCGTGCCCTGGGTGTGCGTCTGGGAACCTTTATGGATGATAACGATGCCCTGGGTCCCGTGGTATGCCGTGCTGAGGATCGTGAGCGCGAGAGCAGCATCAGTTTCTCGAATGGTGCCACCGATGCCCGCAAGCACATGGAATATCATCCCCTGGCCCAGCAGAAGGCTGGTCGCCACATGGAACCGTTCGTGATTGACATCAACCCCACGGAGAACCTCGACTACAAACTCTCTGCCCATGAGGGTGAGGAGTTCATCTACGTCATGCAGGGTGAGGTGGAGATCGAGTACGGCAAGGAGAAATATACCTTGAAGGAGGGCGACAGCATCTTCTACGACTCCATCGTGAAGCACCATGTGCATGGTGCCCCTGGCAAATCTGCCAAGATCCTCGCAGTAGTATATATTCCCTTCTGAAATTAAATGTTTAATGTTTAATCTTTAATGTTTAATCTTTCAGAAGATGAGTAACGTGAAATTAGATATGGCAGGCAGACCACTGCCTGACAGGACCTATCCAGCAGAGACGGGAAGTTCCGGCTATCAGCTCTATGAGCGGACGCTGGGTCAGTGGCTCGAGTATTGGGCTGAGACCACACCTGATAAGGAGTACATCGTCTATTCCGACCGTGACCTGCGCTTCACCTGGAGCAAGTTCAACGAGCGTGTGGATAACCTCGCCAAAGGTCTGATCGCCATTGGCGTGAAGAAAGGCTCTAATGTAGGTATCTGGGCGACGAACGTGCCTGACTGGCTGACGTTCCTCTACGCCACCGCGAAGATCGGTGCCGTGCTGGTGACGGTGAACACCAACTACAAGCAGAACGAACTGGAGTATCTCTGTAAGGACTCCGACATGCATACCCTCTGTATCACCGACGGTACGTGGGATTGTAACTATGTCGATATGACCTATACCATGCTGCCAGAGTTGAAGAACTGTGAGCGTGGTCATCTGAACAGCGAGCGCTTCCCTTATATGAAGAACGTGGTGTTCATCGGTATGGAGAAGTATCGTGGTATGTTCAACACCGCCGAACTGCTGCTCTTAGGTCAGAACATCGAGGACGAGGAACTCGACAATATGAAGAAGAACGTCACCTGCCACGATGTCTGCAACATGCAATATACTTCTGGTACGACGGGCTTCCCCAAGGGTGTGATGCTCACGCACTATAACATTGCCAACGATGGTTACTTCACGGGTGAGAACATGGGCTTCACGCAGGACGACAAACTCTGTGTCTGTGTGCCGCTGTTCCACTGCTTCGGTGTGGTGCTCGCCACGATGAACTGTCTGACGCATGGTTGTACGGAGGTGATGGTCGAGAAGTTCGATCCCCTCGTGGTGCTGGCCTCTATCCATAAAGAGAGGTGTACGGCTGTCTATGGCGTACCTACGATGTTCATCGCGGAATTGAACCACCCGATGTTTGATATGTTCGATCTCACCTGTCTCCGTACGGGTATCATGGCAGGTTCCTTGTGTCCTGTGGAACTGATGAAGCAGGTGAGCGAGAAGATGTATATGACCATCACCAGTGTGTATGGACTCACGGAGTCGTCGCCTGGTATGACACAGACCTGTCTGAACGATACCTTTGAGCAGCGTTGTACGACCGTAGGTCGTGACTTCCCGTTTGTGGATGTCAAGGTGCTTGATCCCGAGACCAACGAGGAGTGTCCCGTGGGTGTGCAGGGTGAGATGTGCTGCAAGGGCTTCAACGTGATGAAGGGCTACTATAAGAATCCTGAGGCCACGGCTGAGGTCATCGACAAGAATGGCTATCTGCACTCAGGTGACCTCGGTGTGAAGGACGAGGACGGCTTCTATAAGATCACGGGCCGTATCAAGGATATGATCATCCGTGGTGGTGAGAATATCTATCCGCGAGAGATCGAGGAGTTCCTCTATCACATGCCTGGCATCAAAGATGTGCAGGTGGCTGCCGTGCCGTCGAAGAAGTACGGTGAGGCTGTGGGTGCTTTTATCATTCTGCAGCCTGGCGTGAAGAT
>JAFYPG010000142.1 GCA_017547605.1 Prevotella sp. | reverse complement strand
TTAGAAATTAGAAATGAGAAGTTAGAAATTAGAAATTATGATTAGTCGTAGAGGCGGCGGATTTCGGCGTTGCGGTAATAGAAGAGGAGGATCTCCTCGTAGGTCTTGCCCTGTTCGCTCATCACGGCGGCTCCTATCTGACAGAGGCCGACGCCGTGGCCCCAGCCCTTGCCGTGCAAGCGGAAACTCACGGGGACGGTTCTCCGTGAGTCCTGAGACGAGGACTCAGAGAGAACCGTCCCCATGAGTTCGACCTCGAAGGCGGAGGAGAGGAGATGGGTCTCGCTGAGGGCGCGACGGATCTCGAGTTCCTTGCCGATGGTGAGCGTCTTCTTCGTGCCCACGATCTTCAACTTCCAGATGCGGCCGCTCTTGCCCCGCTCCAGGGGGATGAGGTCCAGGATCTCACCGAAGTCCTCCTTCAGCTTGCGGCTGACGAGTTCGGAGAGTTGTTCCTGGGTGTATTCCACCGTCCAACGGTAGAAGTCGGGCGTCTCCTGGTCGTAGTCGTTGAGCACGCGCGAGAGGATCTGCTTGTCGCTGGTGTTGCAGTAGGGGTCGTGGAAGGAGACGAGGTAGGGCTTCGGCGTGTCTTCCCAGCAGTACTGGAACTCCTCGGTCTCACCGCCACAGCACTTATGGAAGCGGGCGTCGCAGATCTCGTCTCCGTAGGCGAGCACCTGTCCGCGCGTCGCGGCAATGGCCTCCGCCACCTGCGGACTGCTGGCCATCGTGATGCCCTGGTAACGCTGGCAGTGGTCGTCGGCGCAGACATCATAGATGGTGTGGTCTTCGCGGTCGTACCAGCGGATGATCTCATCTTCCTTCTTGATGAACGAGAAGAAACTGTCGCTGCCGTTCTCATGACGGCGGCGCTTCTCCATCTGTGCCAGGAGCCAGGAACGGGAGATGACGGCGTGGGCCTTGAGGAACTCGGGGGAGGCTGTGGCCGACATCTCACTGGAGATGACACTCGTGAGATAGCGCTCCACGGGGAGTTCGTTGATGGCCACGATCTTATCGGCCTCGACGACGATGGACAGCGTTCCCTCGAACGACTCCCTGCGCTTGCGCTCCCAGTGGAAGTTCACGCCGATGGTGACGTCGTCGAGCGAGAAGTAGGCATCGTCGGACTGGGGACGGAAGGTGAGGTGACGGTACTGCGTGCCTCGCCAGAGGATGCTACCCTCGGAGAACTCCACCGTCTGGGGACCGCTGATCACCTCGCCCTTGGCCATATACTCGCCCTTGAGTTCGAAGGAGATCTTGTCGGCACTCACGATGCCGACGGTGACCGTGGGCTCCTTGGGGAAGTTATGGGTGAAGGGTGAAGACAGATGCGTCTGGGTGGCGCGCAGTTGGTCGATGACCTGTTGGAGATCGTCTTTCGACAGTGACACCTCGTGGAGGATGCCAAGGGCCGTCTCGGGGGTGAGACGCTCGAAGTCTTCCTGACGCGGGGTGATGATGAGTCCAGCCATGTCGAGGGCGCCGGGACTGACGAGGTACTGTCTGTCTGCCTCGGCGTAGTAGCAGTCGGGACGGTGCTTCCTGCGTGGGAACACCACGGAGAGGTACTCGTCGTCGCGCCGCCAACTCACGATGTTCATCATCGGCTCCGTCTCGTCCTCACGCTGCGGCAGGGCGTCGTAGAGGCGCAGGAACAACTGTTCGTCACCATACTGTGAATGGCTGCGGATGAGGAGAGCAGGACAGGGGTATTCCTCGATGAGGGAGATATCCTCGTCGTCGTTGAGGCTGATGATCTTCGTGAGGTTACGGCTCAGGCGCTGCCATGACATCTGCAGGGGCAGCAGTCCGCTGGTGCCTGCCTGGAAATGGGCATGGTCTGGTGCGGAGGCACCGCACTTGGGACCGTTGTAGAAGACCATCAACTCGGGATAGTCGTTGAGCAACTTATGGATCTCGCCGTAGGACTCGCGGATGAGTTGCGGCTCGTGCCTGACGCTGGGGATGGTGAAGTGGATGGGCAGGATGGGGAAGGGATTGACGAGCAGGTCGTACTGGCTGTCAATGCTCTTCTTCACCTGTTCCTTGGGACGGTTCTGCTCACAGAGGAAACAGGGGCGCTCGGCGATGGTCTTGGCATCGATCCTGGCTCCAGTAGAGCCTATGCGGGCGGGGTTCCACTGCACCTGTATGGAGGAGGCTCCTACGGCCAACTCACGGGTCTTGACATTACGCAGGTCGTGGTAGCGGTTGCGGGCATCGTCCCACTTCTCCAACTGACGGTTGAAGAACCGTTGCAGGGGGGAGTCGTTCATCAGTTCCTGCTTGCCCTGGAGCATCTGCTGACGGGCGAGGATCTCCAATGAGCGCAACTGGTCCTTATAGAGGTTGTTCTGATTGATCTTGTCGATGCTGAGGGCGGCGTCGCTGTTGCCTCCCCTACGGCGGCAGAGGTAAAGTTCCGTGAAGATGCGCCCGATGCGGTAGTGGCGCGAGAAGATGAGTCCGAGGGCATAGTCCTCGCCATAGCTGGTGTTGGGGAATCCTATCTGTCGCAGCAGGGGCGTGAAGAAGGCACGGGGCGCTCCGAGACCGTTGATGCGTAGGGCGTTATTGGGTCCGTTCTCATCCGTCCACTCGGCATGGTCGATAAGTCCCGGGGGCAGGGTGTTCAGTTCGAAGTCACACATGCGGTAGGAACCTATCACCATCGCGGCATTCTGCTTGTAGAAGGCATCCACCACCTGCTGGAGGGTCTTGGGCGAGGAATAGAGGTCGTCGCTGTCGAGTTGTACGGCGAAGCGTCCACAACGGTCATCATGGATGGCCTGGTTCCAACAGCCGCCGATGCCGAGATCCGTGCGCTTGGGGATGATATGGATGAGCCGCTCGTCGTGGATACTGCGGAGTAACTCCGTGGTCTTGTCCGTGGAGTGGTTATCCACCACGATGACGTTGAACTGGAAACTGGCCTTCTGCTGAAGGGCACTGTTCACGGCGTCGCAGATGGTCTTCTCACGGTTATAGACGGGGATGATGACGGAGGCCTCGACATCGAACTCCTGTTCGTTGAAGTCTGGACGACGGTAGTAGGAGGGATCTATCTTGGCACCGATCTCCGCGAGATGAGCCGTGGCGGCATGTTCCATCTCTATCTGTACCTCACGGTTACGGGGATTGACGTAATCGAACTGTTTCACGCCTGAGGCACGGGTGTCCAACTCCTCTTCGGTATAGAGTTTCTCGTTGATGTGGAAGATACGGCCCTTGCGGCTGAGGAAGAGGCGGAGGGCGTAGAGACCCGCATATTGGTAGTCGTTCTCGCCCGCCTGCATGGCGAAGGTGTGGAGCAGGGATGTCTTGATGAGCAGCAGCGAGCCGAAGTCGAAGTCGTCGCGGATACTGCCTATCTGATAGTCGATGACGGGGTGATCCTTGCGCTTCCCATCGATGATGTCGTAGTGATCGGCATAGACCATGGCGGCATCGGCGTCGGAGGCGATGCGCAGCATGCGGTCTAAGGCTCCCTCGCCGAGGATGAGTCGGGTGGGTTTCGTCTGCAGCAGCACGTAGTCGGCCTTGGCATTCTCGGCAATACTCATCAGCGCGTTACTGCTGGTGGGCGGTTCATTCAGGAGACTGATATTCTGAACTGTCTTGTTGCCCTTCAGTTGTTTCGTGGTCTCGGAAACAGCCTTGGGGTCGTTACAAGGCAAAAAGCAATCGATTTTCTCTCTCATGAGCTATATTAGATATTTATAAGGTGCAAATATCGTAATATTTTCCGAGAATACCAAATTATTATTATTTTTTTTGTACCTTTGTCGCCAAATAGAAGTAATGGACGGCGAAAAAGGAATATTGCTCGGGATGTCGCTTGACGGGCTGAAGGCTGTCGTGAAGGATCTGGGTATGCCCCAGTTCACGGCAGGACAGATTGCCAAGTGGCTCTATCAGCAGCATGTGAGGCGCATCGACGAGATGACGAATATCTCGAAGATGAACCGTGAAAGGCTGGCTGAACGATATGTCGTCGGTGCTATGGAACCCATTGATAGCCAGCATTCTAAGGATGGAACGATCAAGTATCTCTTTCCTGTTGGTGATGGCTCGAAATTCGTGGAGACGGTGTATATCCCCGACGGTGATCGTGCCACGCTCTGTGTCTCCTCTCAGGTGGGCTGTAAGATGAACTGTCTGTTTTGTCAGACGGGTAAGCAGGGCTTCGAGGGGAACCTCACGGCGGGTGATATCCTGAATCAGATCTACGCCCTGCCAGAGCGGGAGACGCTGACGAATATCGTCTTCATGGGACAGGGAGAGCCGATGGACAACCTCGACAACGTGCTCCGTGCGACGGAGATCCTGACGGCAGACTATGGCTATGCCTGGAGTCCGAAGCGCATCACCGTGAGCAGCGTCGGTATCAAGGGTAAACTGAAACGGTTCCTTGACGAGAGTGAGTGCCACGTGGCTATCTCGATGCACACGCCGTTGCCAGAACAGCGCCGGCAACTGATGCCCGCTGAGCGTCAGATGTCGATCACGGAGGTGGTGGAACTCCTGAAGCTGTACGACTTCACGCACCAGCGCCGTTGTTCGTTTGAGTATATCTGTTTCGCAGGACTCAACGATACGACGATGCATGCCCGTGAGATCGTCAGACTGTTGGAGGGTCTGGAGTGCAGGGTGAATCTCATCCGTTTCCACGAGATCCCTGATGTGGATCTGCCCGGGGCCGACGAGAAGCGTATGGAAGTGCTGCGCGACTATCTGACGAAGCACGGTGTGTTTACGACTATCCGGGCGAGTAGGGGACAGGATATCTTTGCCGCCTGCGGTCTGCTTAGCACAGCAAAAAAATTAAGCATTAAAGATTAAACATTAAATAATGGAAGACAGAAAGATTCGCGTGGCTATCACGCATGGAGATACGAACGGTATCGGATATGAGGTGATTCTCAAGGCCTTTGAGGATCCCGTGATGCTGGAGTTGTGTACCCCTATCATATACGGTTCACCAAAGGTGGCAGCCTATCATCGTAAGGCGATGGATCTGCAGGCACCCTTTACCATCATCAACAGTGCGGAGGAGGCCAGGGAAGACCGTCTGAACCTCTTGGCTACTTTTGACGACGAGGTGAAGGTGGAACTCGGACAATCTACGGAGGAGTCTGCCGAGGCCGCCCGCAAGGCCATGCAGCGTGCCAAGGAGGATATGCAGAAAGGGCTCTACGACGTGCTGGTGATGGCGCCTGTGAAGCCTAATCCCAATCCTGCAAAAGATGACAAGGCACTGACGGTGATGCTCTCAGACGTGGTGCGCATCGGTCTGGTGACGGCTCATCTGCCTATTAAGGAGGTGTCGCAGGCTATCACCGTGGAGAAGATCGTTAATAAGGGTACGATCTTCCACACCAGTCTGAAGCGTGACTTCCGTATCTCCAATCCCCGTCTGGCCGTGTTGGCGCTAAATCCTCAGCCGGGTACGGAGGAGCAGGAGATCATCATCCCAGCCATTGAGGAACTTGAGAAGAATGGCATACGGGCCTTTGGCCCCTACGTGGCTGATGAGTTCTTTGGACAGGCGTTGTACCATGATTTCGACGGTGTGCTCGCCATGTACGACGATCAGGGTGTGGTGCCCTTCAAGACGTTGGCACAGGAATATGGTGTGAAACTGAAGGCTGGTATCACGGCTATCTGTACGACACCTGATCATGGTCCTGCCTTCGATATCGCTGGCAAGGGCATCGCCGACGAACAGTCCATGCGCCATGCCATCTATACGGCTATTGATATGTTCCGCCACCGCATCGAGTACGACGAGCCCATGGCGCATCCCCTGCCTAAGCTCTATCATGAGAAGCGTGAGGATGGTGACAAGGCCCGTTTTGCCATCAGGGCGAAGGATCAGTTCAAGAAGGCTGATGCCCCCGAAGAAAAGTAATTTGCGTTAAAAATCTGCCAAAATTGCAGTTAATTCAGAAATAATATGTAATTTTGTCAGCTCAAATGAAGACGACAGAACTGCAAAGCATCAAACAACGGTATAATATCGTTGGAAACTGTGAGGCGTTGAATCAAGTGCTCGACGTGGCCTTGCAGGTGGCACCTACTGACCTCAGCGTGCTTATCGTCGGCGAGAGTGGTGTGGGTAAGGAGATTATCCCCCGTGTGATCCACGATAACTCTCCCCGTCGCCGCGAGAAGTATTTCGCCATCAACTGCGGTTCCATTCCCGAGGGTACGATCGACTCAGAATTGTTTGGTCATGTAAAGGGTTCCTACACAGGTGCCATCAACGATTCCCCTGGCTATTTCGGTGTGGCAGACAAGGGTACGCTCTTCCTCGACGAGGTGGGAGAGTTGCCGTTGGCTACTCAGGCCCGTCTATTGCGTGTGCTGGAGACGGGTGAGTATATCCCTGTGGGTGCCACGGAGGTGAAGAAGACCGATGTGCGTATCGTGGCAGCTACGAATGTCAACGTGCGACAGGCGATCAGTGAGGGTCGTTTCCGCGAGGATCTCTACTATCGTCTGAACCGCATACCACTGATGATGCCCCCATTGCGGGAACGCGGTGAGGATATCGTGCTGTTGTTCAGACTCTTTGCCATGCAGATGGCTGAGAAATACAAGATGGACCGTGTGGTGCTCGACGAGGATGCCAAGCAACTTCTCATGCGTTATAAGTGGCCGGGTAACGTGCGCCAGTTGAAGAATATCACCGAACAGATCTCTGTGCTCTCTCCGGAGCGCCGTATCACGGCCGAGGTGCTCAGTCGTTTTATCCCACAGGATCAGGAGACCACACAGTTGGCTCCCATCCATCACGAGGGTGGCGATCACAGTTTCGAGAACGAGCGTGAGATCCTCTATAAGATTCTCTTCGAACTGCGTGGGAATGTCAACGACATGCGTCGTGAGGTGAGTGCCCTGAAGAAACAGATAGAAGAGGTACAGGGTGCACAGCCCGTAGCCGTAGATCCCCTGCCATCGACACAGTTGGCTCCGCTCCAGCCCATTCGTACCGTACAGCCTACGATGGAAGATGCCGTTGCCGAGGAATATATCGAGCCCGTGAAGGAACCCGAGAACCTCAACCTCAACGACCTGAGCAAACAGATGCTGGAGAAAGCCCTCGAGCGCAACCACGGTAATCGTAAGAAGGCAGCACAAGAACTGGGTATCAGCGACCGTACCCTTTACAGAAGACTGAAGCAATATGGACTGGATACGTAAAGGTAAGATTGTGGCTTTCATGATGGTAGCAGCCGTCATGATGACAGGTTGCTCCGTGAGCTATAAGTTCAACGGAGCCAGCATCGACTATACGAAGACGAAGACCATCCAGATTGCCGAGTTTCCCATCCGTTCCAGTTATGTCTGGGGCCCTATGGGACCGCTCTTCAACAACGAATTGAAAGATAAGTTCAATAGCCACACGCGACTGGAGCAGGTGAAGCGCAATGGTGATTTGAAGCTTGAGGGCGAGATTACGCGCTATGAACAGCGCAATAAGTCAGTTAGCTCTGAAGGTTATTCGGCCATGACGGAACTCTCAATGACGGTTAACGTCAGGTTTACCAACAATGTGAACCACTCCGAGGATTTTGAACAGCAGTTCACGGCTATGCAGAGTTATGAATCCACGCAGTCGCTTAATTCCGTGCAGGAGGAACTCGTCACGCAGATGATCAAAGACATCTGCGACCAGATATTCAACGCCACCGTAGCCAACTGGTAAAAGTGAGAAAGTAAAGAAATGGAGATAGTAGAACTGATCAATCACCCAGAACGCCTTGACCGCGACACGCTCTATGAGTTGCGGTCGTTGCTGGCGCTTTATCCCTACTATCAGACGGCCCGTCTGCTGTTGCTCCGTAATCTCTATCTGCTCCATGATCCCACGTTCGACGAGGAGTTGCGCCGTGCGGCCATCTATATCACCGATCGTCGTGTGCTCTTCGATATGATCGAGGCTGCCCACTATCGTATTCGTCCGGCTGTCGGCCCATCTGCTGTATCTGGCTCTGTCGCCACCCCAGGATCGCCCTCGCGTACCATCTCACTAATCGATAACTTCCTCGACTCTATTCCCAAGGAAGAGACTATTACAGATAAGAAGCGCAAGCCAACGCCTGCCGATGCCGCCGTTGATTATGTGGCCTATCTGATGGAAGTGGAACCCGATATCCAGGCTATGCCAGGGGAGGTACCACAGATGCCTGGACAGGATTTGATAGATTCATTCATAAATATTGACAAAGGTAAGTTTACCCTCGCCGATGTGCCCCTCCCTGAGTTGCATGAAGAAAAAGTGGAGGAAAATACTTCTGAGGGGGTGGAAGAGGAGTACTTCACCGAGACTTTAGCCAGAATTTACATCAAACAAGGCAGATATTCGAAGGCTTTGGAAATTATTCAGCGATTAAGTTTGCAAGTTCCGAAAAAAAATGCTTACTTTGCAGACCAAATCCGTTTTTTGGAGAAATTGATTATAAATAGTAATAAATAATAAAGAGTAAAAAAGATGTACACATTATTTGTAGTTCTTATTGTGATTGCAGCCCTGCTGATGATTGGCATTGTGCTCATTCAAGAATCAAAGGGTGGTGGTCTGGCTTCCCAGTTCTCAGGTTATAATCAGATTGGTGGTGTTCGCAAGACCACTGATTTCATTGAGAAGGCTACCTGGGGTCTGGCCTTGGCTATGGTTGTTATTAGTATTGCCTGTGCCTATGTGGCTCCTCAGGCCAATACAGAGAGTTCCGTGATGGAGAACTATCAGGCTCCTGCTACTAATCCTAACACGCTGCCTGGCTTCGGTGCCAGCACACAGAAGGAGGTTACTGCGCCTGATGCACCTGCTGCTCCCGCCGCTGCTGATGTACCTGCTGCCCCTGTGGAGAGCCCGAAGGCTCCCGCACAGCCTGCAAAGTAAAGATTTTCAAAAAAAGTACGGGAATTATTTGGTTATGTCGAATAAATCCCGTACCTTTGCACCCGCAAAACCGAAAGGTGGTGCAGAAATCTTTAGATGGTGCCCGTAGTTCAGTTGGTTAGAGCGTCAGATTGTGGTTCTGAATGTCGACGGTTCGAGTCCGTCCGGGCACCCTTCAAAGAAAACCCCTGTAAGTCAAACACTTGCAGGGATTTTCAATTCCCACACCTTCCAATTTTGATGGAACATTGATGGAACATTTTTAAGTTGTTCCATCAAATTTGGAGATTAGATACCACCAAGATTAGCTAACAATCAAACTATAATATGGATACTTCCAAAAATATTCGCATACTTGCACAGAGAATCATTTCTTTATTGAAACTTCTTCTCACCTCTCATTGCATCCTCGTACATGCCAATTGCAAATCGTCTTGGCTCTTCAAGTTTATCATACATGGCTTTAATCTCAGGAACCAGTTTCATATAATCTACTATGAAAATGCTCATAAATGCCAGGACACATTGAGTCGCATGTGGAGCCATAATTGTTAAATCTGCCCGACTTTCTCTTTTGAAAGCATCATGAAATTGAATAAGTGCCAGATATGATGGATGTCCATGAAGACTGAAGAATGAATAAGTGTTTTTGAGAAGATCCTTTTTGATTCGAAGATATTTATATGCATCTTCGAAACTGACTCGTTTCATAGTGTTGTCTTCCTCAAACACATATCGGTATCTTATACCAAAAGCATTTTTTATTTGATTCTTTGTCTGTTGACTGAGGTTCGAATAGAGTTCCGTTTTTTCTATCTCATTCATGCAGTTATCAATGTTCTGCTGTTCTTCTGCAACTCTTTGGGGATTGTGGCTACGCATTTCTTCGTCAAGATCATTTAATCTCTCTGTTAGTCCTTGAGCCATGAAAAGATTATAAAGAATTGTTTGTTCGTCTTCTGTGCTTGGGATGACAAATAATAGCTCAAAAGCAATTACTGACTCATATATCCTTCTTGCAATAGTAAACAATACAGATGGGTCTATAATAGGATTGAGATGGTTGGAACCATTATTATACCCCACCCCATCTAACAAATATAGGAAATGGCAACTCTTACTAAAGATTGTTTGAAGCCAAATGTTTCTTTCATCTTCGAGAGATGACATGGCTTTGCGCCCTTCTGGTGATTTGAAGACTTCGAAGAAGAAATCAAGCATCAC
>JAFYPG010000141.1 GCA_017547605.1 Prevotella sp. | reverse complement strand
GTACCAATCAGCGGAACCATGATCTCGGGCATCGGGTTCTTACCCTCCTTCTTCAACTCGCAGGCTGCAGAGAGGATAGCCTTCGTCTGCATAGCGGTGATCTCGGGGAAGGTGATACCCAGACGGCAACCACGGTGACCCAGCATCGGGTTGTTCTCAGCCAGAGAATCTACACGGCGCTTGATCTCATCCAGACTGACGCCCATCTCCTTAGCCATCGTCTCCTGACCAGCCAGATCGTGGGGAACGAACTCGTGGAGAGGAGGATCGAGCAGACGGATGTTCACGGGCAGACCGTCCATAGCCTCGAGGATACCCTTGAAGTCGGCCTTCTGGTAAGGCAGCAACTTAGCAAGCGCCTTCTCACGTCCGGCAACACTGTCGGCCAGGATCATCTCACGCATGGCAACGATCTTCTGATCCTCGAAGAACATGTGCTCAGTACGGGTCAGACCGATACCCTTGGCACCGAAGGCGCGAGCCACCTGTGCATCGTGCGGGGTGTCGGCATTGGTGCGAACCTGCAACTTCGTATATTTGTCGCAGAGATCCATCAACTCCTTGAAGTCGCCAGAGAGTTCTGCAGCCTTCGTGGGCACCTCACCGGCATATACCTGACCGGTCGTACCGTTCAGAGAGATGTAGTCACCCTCCTTATAAACGACACCGTCGATCTCGACAGTCTTGTTGACATAGCTGACGTTCAGGGCACCTACACCTGATACGCAGCACTTACCCATACCACGGGCCACCACGGCAGCGTGAGAGGTCATACCACCACGAGCGGTGAGGATACCCTCGGCAGCAGCCATACCGGCGAGATCCTCAGGAGAGGTCTCGATACGTACGAGCACTACCTTATGACCGTTCTCATGCCACTCCTTAGCGTCGTCAGCATGGAACACAATCTGACCACAGGCAGCACCGGGAGAAGCGGGCAGACCCTGGGCGATCACCTTGGCAGCAGACAGTGCCTTCTTGTCGAAGACGGGGTGCAGCAACTCGTCGAGCTTCTGGGGCTCGCAGCGCAGGATGGCGGTCTTCTCGTCGATCATACCCTCGTGGAGCAGATCGATGGCGATCTTCACCATAGCAGCACCCGTGCGCTTACCGTTACGGGTCTGGAGGAACCAGAGCTTACCTTCCTGTACGGTGAACTCCATATCCTGCATATCGTGATAGTGGTGCTCCAGCTTGTCCTGGATACCATTCAGTTCGTTGTAGATGGCGGGCATAGCCTCCTCCATGGAAGGATACTTGGCCACGCGCTCCTCCTCAGAGATACCGGCGCGCTCAGCCCAGCGCTGAGAGCCGATCTTCGTGATCTGCTGCGGGGTACGGATACCAGCCACAACGTCCTCACCCTGTGCGTTCACCAGATACTCACCGTTGAACAGGTTCTCACCATTGGCGGCGTCACGGCTGAAGCATACACCAGTAGCAGAGGTATCACCCATGTTACCGAATACCATGGCCATCACCGATACGGCTGTACCCCACTCGTCGGGGATACCTTCCATCTTACGATACAGGATGGCGCGCTCGTTCATCCAAGAACGGAACACGGCACAGATAGCACCCCAGAGTTGCTCGATAGGATCATTGGGGAAGTCCTTACCGGTGCGCTCCTTGATGGCGGCCTTGAACAGCACCACCAGTTTCTTCAACTCATCGACGTTCAGGTCCTTGTCGAGCTTCACGCCACGCTCTTCCTTCACCTTCTCGATGATCTCCTCGAACGGGTCGATATCGGTCTTGTTCACGGGCTTCATCTCGAGCACCACGTCACCGTACATCTGTACGAAACGACGGTAACTGTCATACACGAAGTGGGGATTGTTGGTCTTCTTCACCATACCCTCGGCCACCTCGTCGTTCAGACCGAGGTTCAGGATGGTATCCATCATACCAGGCATAGAGGCACGGGCACCGGAACGGACGGAGACGAGCAGGGGATTCTCCTTGTCACCGAACTTCGAGTTCATCAGACCCTCGATATGCTTCACAGCAGCCATCACGTCGTCGTTCAACAGTTCCATGATCTTCTGCTGACCTACCTGATAGTACTCGTTACAGCAGTCTGTTGTGATTGTGAAACCTGGAGGAACGGGAACACCGATCAGGTTCATCTCGGCAAGGTTAGCACCCTTACCACCCAGTTCCTCACGCATCTTTGCATTACCTTCGGCCTTACCATTACCGAAGAGATAGACTCTTTTTTGGCTCATAAGTCAATTATTTATTAATGTTATAAATTGTTTTTTATGATTTAATTCCGCAAAGTTAATCATAATTCGGGAGAAAACAAAGAAAATGAAAGGAAAATTGTAACGCGGATGTGACATTTTTTGGTTTTTTAGCGATTATTTCGTACCTTTGCACGCAAATTGAAATCCAGATGGCAAGAAACAAGAAACCATTACCGCTCTTGGAGAGCGTTGAGATAGAGGCTGTGGCCGCCGAGGGGAAGTGTCTGTTCCACTGGAACGACCTCGTCGTGTTCGTGCCTTTTTGTGTTCCCGGCGATATCTGCGACATCCAGATCCGTCGCAAGAAGCACTCCTTCGCCGAGGGTGAAGTGGTACGCTTTATAAAATATAGTAATGTACGCGCGGTCCCGTTCTGTGAGCACTTCGGCGTCTGTGGCGGTTGCAAGTGGCAGAACCTCCCCTACGAGGAACAGTTGACATTCAAACAGCAACAGGTCTATGACCAACTGACGCGCATCGGCAAGATCGAACTGCCCGAGTTTCGTCCTATCCTCGGCAGCGTACATACGCAGGCCTACCGTAACAAACTCGACTACGGCTGCGCCAACAAGCGCTATCTCACTAAAGAACAAATGAGGAATGAGGAATTAGAAATGAGAAATGATGATTACTCTCAAGGCGAAGTCAATGGCGTGCAAGCAAATCAAAATTCCTCATTTCTAATTTCTCATTCCTCATTAAAAGATCGCCCCGCCATCGGCTTCCATATCACCGGAGCCTTCGACAAGATCCTCCCCATCGAGAAGTGCTGGCTGATGGACGACCTGCACAACCAGATCCGTAACGAGATCCGCGACTATGCCATCTCCAACGGTCTGTTGTTCTTCGACCTGCGCGCCCAGACGGGACTCTTGCGCGATGTCATCATCCGCAACTCAGCCAGTGGCGAGTGGCTTGTTATCATCCAGTTCCACTACGACAGGAGTTCGGCAGAGACACTTGCCCAAAGCGAGCAAGAGGCCCAGGCCCTGCTGCAGCATATCGCCGACCGTTTCCCGCAGATCACCTCCCTGATGTACCTCGACAACCAGAAGTGCAACGACACCATCGGTGACCAGGACATCCTGGTCTTCAAGGGCGAGGACCATATCTTCGAACTGATGGAGGACCTGCGCTTCAAGGTGGGGCCCAAGTCGTTCTACCAGACCAACACCGAACAGGCCTACCATCTCTATAGTGTTGCCCGTGAGTTCGCCGGACTGACGGGCAGCGAGACCGTCTACGACCTCTACACCGGCACGGGCACCATCGCC
>JAFYPG010000140.1 GCA_017547605.1 Prevotella sp. | reverse complement strand
CTCAAGGCACCAAAGGCTACCATCGACAATCTGGAAGCAAAGTCTTCGTTCAAGTCGCAGAATATCAGCGACGGTATCGCTGTTCCCGGTGCCGCAGCTGGTGGTAGCCTGAGTGCAAAACTCAAGACTGAGGATGCACCAAAAGATGAGAAGTAAGAGTTAAAAAGAAAAAAACTAAAATTATAAAGAGAATATGAGAAAAACTGTTATAAAAGAATTCGAGAAACTGGGCGAAGATCTGTCAAACTATAGTGCTATGTTTGCCTACCGTCTGATGAATCTTTGCGTGAAGGCAGAAGAGGTATCGCTCTTGTCTGTACAGGTTCCTGTTGATGGCGAACTCCAGAAATTAGAGGAGTGTACCACTATATCTAAGAAGGATGAGTATAGCTTTATGATTTTCCCGATCTACGATGAGGAATTGCCTGCAGTGGGACAGGGTATCATGCAGGTGCATCCTGAGTTCAAGCAGGAGATACAGTCCATGACGGTCAAGGGCGTTGAAATTAATGGAACATTGGCAGATAAAGATGTGCGCTACATTTTGGTGACAATGCCAGAGGTGGATGATAATCGCTATGATGTGCTGAAGGATGGTGTCCAACTCTGTTATGATGAGTGCAAGGTTCAGATGGAAGCCGCCAACCTCAAGGCCGATGCCAGATTTGCCACCTTGACAGTGGGTGAAGTTGATGAGGAGATGGAAAGACTGAAACAGGCTCGCGAACAACTCAACGACCAATGGAACGGTCAACGCGACAAAATCTATAACGACAAACTTCAGGAGATTGAGGATGCCCACAATAAGTGGTTGGAAGAGCAGAACGAACAGGAGCAGAAACGTCAGGAGGAAGAGGCTGCTCATAGTGACAGCGCTGCACGCTCCATGAAACTTGGTCAGGAAGATATAAACTAATCATTTGTTTTATGAAGAAACTGATGATGATGGCCGTCCTGTTGACGGCAACCGTATGTGCCTCGGCTCAAAGTAAAGCAGAACCCTATTTCCATTTTAAGGAGTTGCCAAATATGCTGAAATGGTGTCCCGCTCCCCCCGATACCGTCGGAGCAGCCTTCACCTACGACATCATGCAGTATATGTGGGGCAAGCAGATGCGCCAGAACAAGGAACGTGCCGACATTGCCATCCGCGACGCCGAGTACAGCCTCGAGTGTATCGCCCGAGAATTCTCCGAGCCATTCGGGTTGACTATTTCCGAGGAGAATACCCCCGAGATCTGGACACTGCTGCGCGATGCGAAGGCCACTTTCGAGGCTATCAGTGGGTTTCCCAAGTATTACTACAAGCGTAAGCGTCCGTTCATCCGCTTCGACGAGCCGACGCTGGCGCCCCAGTACGAGCCCGACCTGCGCCGCAACTTCTCCTATCCCTCTGGCCATACGATCTTCGGCTGGGGAACGGCTCTGTTGCTCACGGAGATTAATCCAGAGCGTGCCGATACCATTCTGGCCCGTGGCATGATGTACGGTGAGAGCCGTGTGATCGTGGGTGCCCATTGGCAGAGTGACGTCGATGCAGGTCGTCTGGCTGCTGCCGCTGCCTATGCCCGTATGCACACCAGTGAGCGCTTCCTGGAGCAGATGCGTCTGGCGCGCCAGGAATTTCGCATCAAGGCGGGCTTGGCAACCATCGTAGAGATAAAAGCCTATAAGAAGGCTAAACACTAACAAACTATCTATATGACTAAAACAATTTTGATGATGGCCGTGGGGCTGATGATGGCCTCGGTCATGCAGGCGCAGGAAGAGCCTAAATTGGTGGCAAAGCCATCGGGACGCATCCTCTTCGATGCGGCCTACGTCAATCCTCAGCATCAGGAGGATGAATTGAAGAGTGGTGTGGGCATCCCCGACTTCCGTGTAGGTGTAGGCTTCACCTATGGCCAGTGGAAGGGAAAGGTCGATATGGGCTATGCCTACGGTAAGGTGAACATGAAAGACGTGTGGTTGGAGTACGACTTCGACAAGCAGAACTTCATCCGTGGTGGCTATTTTATCCATCAGTATGGCTTCCAGAGCAGCACCAGCAGTTCGTTCAAGGAGACGATGGAGGAGCCCCAGAGCAATGCGTGCTTCAACAACGACCGCATGATCGGACTGATGTATGAGTATAACGGGAAGATATTTCTGGGAACGGCCAGTGTCGTAGTAGAGACCGACGCTATGAAGCAGACGACGGATGTGACTGGCAATGAGGGCGTTGGCGCGATGACTCGCTTGCTGTACCGTCCCTATGCAGAACGTGGTAAGATGTTCCAGGTGGGTGTCAGTGGTGGCATCGAGGGTGCCCGCTACAGCAGCAAGGAGGAGTTGAACCACAAGCAGTTTACCCTGAGCACCCGTTGGCCGATGCGCGTGGCGAAGGTGAACTCCCAGCAGGCCGTCGTCACTGATGCGAAGGCGATGTACAAGTTCTCGCCCGAGGTGATGTACTCCTATGGCCGTTTTGCCGTCATCGGACAGTATTTCCTGAATAGCATCACGCGTGACAACAATCAGAATACGTTTACGGGTAGTGGCGCATACGTTACCCTGCGTGGACTGATCAAGGGTCGTAACTATGCCCCCAATATGGGCGACGATGGTATCGCCACACCTGATCCAGGGAATATGGAGCTCTGTCTGCAGTACAACTACACCTCACTCTCAGATGCCAGTGCGGGCGTCTATGGCGGCTACCTCAACGACTGGGCGCTCTGCTATAACTACTACCCCAATAAGTATATG
>JAFYPG010000139.1 GCA_017547605.1 Prevotella sp. | reverse complement strand
GCCCCGTCTGTCCGAAGATGGCATTCTCACTGGCAATCGTCAGGTCGCAGACGAGGTGGAGCACATGACCGCCACCAATCGCATAACCGTTGACCATGGCAATGACGGGCTTGGGCAGGCGACGGATCTGCATCTGTACGTCGAGCACAGAGAGACGAGGCACGCCCTCCTCATCGACATAGCCACCACGACCCTTCACGTGCATATCACCACCACTGCAGAAGGCATGTTTCACATCGGCCAGCGTCTTTCCCTCAGGCACCTCACTCATCGCACCCGTCAACAGCACCACACTGATATCCTGCATCTCACGGCACAGCGCAAAGGCCTGACTCAGTTAATAGGTCGTCTTAGTTGTAAATGCATTGCGATAACGCGGACGGTTGATGGTGATCTTAGCGATACCGTTATATTCTTCAAACAGGATTTCCTTAAACTCACGGATTTGTTTCCACTCTCTCATAACTTCAATGATTTATAATAGTCTTTCAAAACCTGTTCATCCTCGTCGGCAGTCGTAAAGACCTCGAGGAGCACAGGACGGTCACTCTCTTTATATAATAAGGTGTCGATGGCCAGATGGAGATCATGCGGTCCATCGGCGCGGAGATAGACGATGTCATTCTGACGACAGATGCCCTCAGCAGAGGTGTGATGTTCTGCGGCCACGATGCTGTCGCGGGCAGGACTCTTTTCCAGTCCTGGCAGTATGTTAAAGATACCCCCGCAACCGTTGTTCAGCAGAAGGATGCGGAAATTCTGCCTGAGGTTTTGGTTCCACAGGGCATTTTGATCGTAGAAGAAACTCAGGTCGCCAATTACACAGAAGACTCTGGCCTCAGACACGACTGAGAAACCTGCAGCTGTGGATAGCGAACCCTCAATGCCGTTCACACCACGATTGCACCAGATGGGATGCTGGGCAAAACTATTGGCCAGACGGATGGCTGAGCTGTTAGCATAATGAATGGCGGCTTCTCCCACATTCGCCTCGAAATACTTCACGGCAGCCATCTGGGAATAGCCCGGCTCGTAGGCTAAGGTCTGCTGACGTATTTTTTCCTGCAAGACATCCCACTGCTGCACGAAAGGATGGGGCTCCATGACGAGCGTGAAACGGATATGATCGGCCACAGCCTCCCCATCGCCCTGCACGACATGTGTCAGATTCATAAAGGTATCCGTCACCTCACCCGTCTCGTTCACCACCCATGTCTCCTTGGCTTTTCGCAAGAAACGCTTCACACGCTTGCTGACAATAGAACCTCCGATATACAATACGAAATCTGGCACATAGTCAGGATCATCACCTATCAGATAGACAGCCTCATCCAATAGCGGGTTCATAGGCTGTCCGCTGACGAGCATCGGGCGCTTCGCCTGGAGGAACATCCGCGTGACATAGCCCAGCGTAGCCGCAGAGATATCGGCAGGGATGCGCTCTATCTTCCGTTCGATGGGAAGATCTGGGACGGAGAACTCGAAAAGGGGCTCGGTGATAGGGACATTGATATGCACAGGAGCGTTACCAATAATGAGAGCCTCGTTAACGAGACGGTTGCAGTACCAGCGTTCTTCTTCGTCATGGGGTTCAGGCAGGGATACGGCCTTCTTGACGAAGCGACCTAAAGCATCTGGCTGCGGCAGTGTCTGCCCCTCCAACTGGTCTATCCACTGCTGCGGACGGTCTGCACTGACCACCACCAAGGGGACATGCTGGTAGTAAGCCTCTGCCACAGCAGGGGCGAGATTCAACAAGGCCGTGCCGCTGGTGACACAGACCACAACAGGCTGCTTCAGTGCCTGCGACATACCCAGAGCATAGAAGCCCGCAGAACGCTCATCCGTCACAGGATAGCACGTGATATCAGGGCATTCGTTGAGATTATGCGTGATGGGTGCATTCCTGCTGCCAGGACAGACGACTGCATGTCGGATGCCATGCGCCACAAGGAGCGTCGTCAGTATATTTACATGTTCTTTATTGCTATACATCTTCTCATTGTTTCAAGTTTGGCCTCAATCTCCTGCCACTCCTGTTCCTCAGTACTGTCTTTCAGCAGTCCACCTCCAGCATAGAGATGATAACGGCGCCCCTCGATGTTCATGCAGCGAAGCGAAACATAGAGGTGAGTCTGACGCTCAGGATCAAGCATACCCATAAAACCGCTGTAATAGCGACGGGGTGTATATTCATTACGGACAATAAACTGGAAAGCCTCCCGCTTAGGCAGACCGCAGACGGCAGGCGTTGGATGCAGCGTCTGTAACAGGTCACCGATATGGCTGCTCTCTGCCAGAGAGAATGTGAAGTCACTCCGCAGATGAACGAGGTTCGCAGCCCGTACAGTATAGGGACCCTCCTCATGGAAATCGCGGGTAAACTGCTCCAGACACTCCGCTATATAAGTAGCCACGTAGCGTTGCTCCTGGATATTCTTTGTGCTCCAACTCAGATCCTCACCCTCTCCATTCAGTTGTTCCCCTTCCAACTGCATCGTTCCTGCCAAGGCAATGGTACGCCATTGGTTCTTGTCATCACCTTCCAACAGAATCTCCGGTGTAGCGGTGAGCCAACAACCGCTCTTTGTTGTACAAACCAAGGATATGAACATCCGAGGATAAAGCATACAGGCCCGATGGAAAAGTTTCAAAGGGGAAAGCGCCTCCTGCGTCTCTTCGTCAGAACAGCGGGCTAATACGATCTTACGAAAGGTGCCCAGTTCCAGTTGGGAATGGTCGTTGGCAAAGTCTATGGCGTAGTGCATCCGTTGACCGCCCACTATACCAATGGGATGAGTTATCGTTTCTGGCAACGGTAAAGCAGCAATCTCTTCCACAGGAATTGTCTCCACCTTATCAAGAGGAATAAGTAGGATCGGCTGGTCTGGTCTGACCTCAAAGGGAGCCACGACAAAGCCCTTCTTACCGTTAAGTTCCGTACATGAGGACAACTCCATTGGTTCCCCATCCGTCTGCAGAACCAATGTCACATGCGACTCATACGGCAAACGATAAACGGCGAATCCTGGCATTATCTTCTGGAAGAAATCACATAATTGGTAACCCTGACATTGGAGATCAGTTCACCTGAAGTATCTTTGATATCTACGTTCCACACATGAAGAGTGGTTCCCTTATGGAGCAAACGGGCGTATGCCGTCACCGTATCACCTTCCATCACCGCCTTTACGTGACTGCCGCTGACCTCGATGCCCACACAGGCACAGCCAGGGCAGAGCGAGGAGGAACCAACACCCGCCACATTCTCTGCCAGTGCCAACGAAGCGCCACCGCTAAGGAAACCAAAGGGCTGACGATTACGCTCATCCACTTTCATACGGGCCATACAAGTATCGTCCTCGGGGGTGGAGAGGAACTCCATTCCGAGGGCGGTACTCAAGTTAGGTTTCTCGTTGATTATTGCATTAATCCTTTCTACGTCCATTATTTAAACAAAGAATATTCGGGTACACTCCATGCGAGGGCACTGGCGCCCAGCACATCACGCTCACGATCGTCAAGTTTCGACAATAGAATTCTCACCTTACCCTTTAGGTTTCCAAAGACATGAGTCTCAAACGACTCATAAGCAGGATCAACTATCCACTTGCCTGCATGTGAGATGCCACCCGTCAGGATGATGGCCTCCGGATCGATAAGAGATGCATAGTTAGCCAGACCAATACCCAACATATAGCCTGTACGACGGAATACTTCGATGGCCATCTCGTCACCCTTGTCACAACACTCTGCGATAGTGCGTGGCGAAAGTTTCTCAAGTTCACGCATCAGCGTCGGTGCATCCGACTCCGCCATCAGTTCCTTGGCCGTACGCACGATGCCCACAGCACCGACATACGATTCCAGACACCCCTGATGACCGCAGCCGCACTCACGGCCGCCATCCACTACACAGGTATGACCGAATTCACCAGCAAAGCCATGATGGCCCTGATGCTCGTGGCCCGCAGAGAAGAAGCAACTGCCTACGCCTACACCAAGACTGATGATGACGAAGTTCTGCATACCATGGGCACTGCCGAAAGTATATTCGCCCAGCGCAGAAATATGCGCATCGTTAGCCAGTCCGACAGCCAGTCCCAGACGGTCTCTGAGCATAGCGGCCAAAGGCACCACGCCCTTCCAAGGGAGATTGGGCGCATTCTCAAGACATCCTGTTACCGAACTGGCACTCGGAGAACTGACACCTATAGAACGGATGGTCTCATAACCACCATTTGCTTCTACAAGCATCACTATTTTTTCACTCAAAGCTGTCACGAAATTGTTCACATCGGGATAGTCTGAAGTCCCGAATGAATCTTCCGCTAGGATATTTCCACGAATATCTACAATGGCGTATGTGGTACTTTCAGTACTGATATCAACTCCGACAACTTTTGTTTTAAGGTTATACTCCTCCATAGGTTTAGTTATTATTTAAACAAAGAATACTCTTTCACATCCCATGCCAATGCACTGGCACCCAGCACATCGCGCTCACCTTCCTTCAGAATTGAAACGAGCAGGCGGGTTGCTCCTTGGATATTATGGAACACATGTTCTTCGAATGATTTACGCATCGGTTTCAGCAGCCACTTACCGGCTTGCATCATATCACCCGTCAGGATGATCGCCTCAGGATTCAGGAGAGAGGCATAGTTGGCCAAGCCCATTCCAAGCATAAAGCCCAGACGACGTAAGGTCTCAATAGCCACCTGATCACCCTGATCACAATAATAGGTCACGGTCTGGACACTGATATTCTTCAGGTCTCGCAATGCCGAAGGCGCACCATCTGCAAGCAGTTCTTCTACTGTCTTAACAAGACCCTTGTCTGAGCAGTAGGTCTCCAGGCATCCTCTACGACCGCAACCGCATTGACGGCCATTGACTTCCACACAGCAATGGCCCACCTCTCCTGCAAAGCCGTCCACGCCCAGATGAGGCTTATCGTCCATGAAGATACAACTGCCCAGTCCTCCATGACTGATCGATACCACCACGAAGTCCTTCAAACCGTGGGCACTGCCATAGGCTTTCTCACCAAGTGCGGTGACATGGGCATCGTTAGCCAAAGCCACAGCCAGTCCCAGTCTGTCACGCAACATTGCAGCCAGAGGTACGACACCCTTCCACGGCATATTAGCAGCATTCTCAATACTGCCCGTCATATAATTGCCACTCGGTGCGCTGATACCTACGGAACGAACCTTGTCGTAACCGCCGTTCTCCTCCACCAACATGATGATCTTCTCACTGAGGGCAGTGACATAGTCGGATACGTCAGGATAATCCGTCGTATTAAAATAGTCCGTCGCGATAATCTCGCCACGGATATCCACCAATGCATAAGTAGTCTTTACTTCACGAATATCAACGCCAACAACTCGGGTTTTGATCTGATCTACCGATTCCATATGATATTGCTTTATTTAAACAAGGAATATTCCTTCACCTCCCAAGCCAGCACACTTGCTCCCAGGATGTTGCGATCTCTCTCGTCCAATTCAGAAGAAAGGAATTTCACCTTACCCCGGATATTATGGAATACATGTTCCTCAAAGGCTTTCTGGGCAGGTTCCATCAGCCACTTTCCGGTTTTTGTGATTCCTCCAGTGAAGATGATAGCCTCAGGATCAATCACAGAGGCATAATTGGCAAGACCAAGGCCCAGGTATTCTCCCGTACGGCGGAAAGTCTCAATAGCCATCGCATCCCCCTTGTTACATAACTCCGCAATCACCTTTGGCGTCAATTGAGCCACGCGACGCATCTCTGTCGGCTCACTCGACTCAGCCATGACCTCACGGGCCGTTCGGACAATACCCTTCGTGGCCGTGTAGGCTTCCAGACAACCTTTGTTGCCACAGCCACACAGGCGGCCATCATGCTCCACACATGTATGACCTATCTCTCCAGCATAGCCGTCAGAACCCAACTTTACACCTCCGTCAGTAAAGATACAACTGCCCAGACCTGAACCCAGGGTAATGACAATAAAGTCACGCATACCGTGAGCACAGCCGAAAGCATGCTCACCCAAAGCCACGACATGGGAATTGTTGGCAACGGCGACAGCCAGTCCCAGTCTGTCACGCAACAAGGCAGACAGAGGGATAACACCTTTCCATGGGAAATTAGGAGAGTTTACGATACTACCCGACTTGAAGTTTGAACTTGGCGCACTGACACCCACCGAACGGATGGTTTCAAAGCCGCCATTTGCCTCAACCAACTGAATGATTCCTTCACAAAGTGCAGTGATGAAGGCGCCTATCTCCGGATAATCCTCTGTGGGGAAACTGTCTTTTGCCAATATATTACCTCTTACATCAACAACAGCATAAGACGTTGCATCCAGACTGATATCAACACCCACAACACGTTTCTTTACTATTGATTCCTCCATTGTCATCAAGTTACTTTAGATGTGGCAAATATAAACATTTTTCCAAAACCGTGCAAATCTTTGCGCTTTTTTTTGCAAATATTTACCCTATCCTTGTGTTTTTCGGGATATTTTCGTAACTTTGCACCCATAAAAGGAAAAATAAACAAGAAAAAGATGAACGTTTTAGAACTCAGTGAACAGGAAATCGGCAGGCGGGAAAGTCTGCAACAACTGCGCGAAATGGGTATTAACCCCTACCCCGCAGCAGAGTTCCCCGTAACAGCATGGAGCACAGATATCATTAACGAATTCGAGGATCTTCCCATCATAGGTAAAGACGAGGAGGGCAACGATGTGCGCGAGACAGCCACACCAGAAAACAGTCGCATGGTGAGCATTGCCGGACGTATCATGAGCAAGAGCGTCATGGGAAAGGCAGCCTTTGCAAAGTTGCAGGACTCCAAGGGACGTATTCAGATATATGTACAGCGCGACTCTATCTGTCCAGGTGAAAACAAGGACTTATATAATATTGTATATAAGAAGCTCCTCGACTTAGGAGACTTCATTGGTGTGAAAGGATACGTATTCCGTACAAAAACGGGTGAGATCAGCGTTCACGTGATGGAAATGACCGTATTGAGCAAGAGTCTGAAGCCGCTACCAGTGGTTAAGACGGATGCTGATGGTAAGGTTTACGATGCCTTCGACGATCCTGAATTGCGCTATCGTCAGCGCTACGTTGACCTTATTGTGAATGCAGGTGTCAAAGAAACCTTCCTCAAGCGTGCAACTATCATCCGTACCCTGCGTAACATTCTCGACAATGCAGGTTACACGGAGGTTGACACCCCTATCCTGCAGAATATCGCAGGTGGTGCCAGTGCCCGCCCGTTCATCACCCACTTCAATGCGCTCAATCAGGATATGTATATGCGTATTGCCACAGAGCTTTACCTGAAACGACTGATTGTTGGTGGTTTCGAGGGTGTCTATGAGATGGGCAAGAACTTCCGCAACGAGGGTATGGACAAGACCCACAACCCTGAGTTCACCTGTATGGAACTCTACGTCAGCTATAAGGACCTGCTGTGGGGCATGACCTTTACGGAGAACATGCTTGAGCAGATCTGTACGGCTGTCAATGGTAAGCCCGAGGTGGAGATTGATGGTAACATCATCTCTTTCAAGGCTCCTTTCCGTCGTCTGCCCATCCTTGATGCCATCAAGGAGAAGACAGGTTTCGATTGCGATGGCAAGTCCGAGGACGAAATCCGTCAGTTCTGTCTTTCTAAGGGCATGGATGTCGATGAGACCATGGGTAAGGGTAAGCTTATCGATGAACTATTTGGAGAGTTCTGCGAAGGCTCATTTATCCAGCCCACATTTATCACTGATTATCCCGTTGAGATGTCACCCCTCACCAAGATGCACCGCTCCAAGCCTGGACTCACGGAGCGTTTCGAACTGATGGTCAATGGTAAGGAGTTGGCCAATGCCTACTCTGAGCTCAATGATCCCATCGACCAGGAGGAGCGTTTCGTGGAACAGATGAAACTTGCTGATAAGGGCGATGACGAGGCTATGATCATCGACCAGGACTTCTTGCGTGCCCTGCAGTACGGTATGCCTCCCACATTCGGTATTGGCATTGGCATCGACCGTCTGGTGATGCTGCTTACAGGCAAATTCGCCATTGGCGAGGTGATGTTGTTCCCCCAGATGAAGCCTGAGAAAAAGATCCCGCAGAGCACATCCGCTGAGTGGGCCGAGATCGGTGTAGCCGAAGAGTGGGTACCCGTGCTCCGTAAGGCTGGCTTTAACCTCATTTCAAATATCAAGGACGAAAAGGCTCAGGGCCTCCAGCAGAAGATTGGCGACATCGTCAAGAAATATAAGCTCGACATGCAGAAGCCCTCTGTCGATGATATCCAGAAATGGATTGACGCTGCCAACAAATAAAAATCCTACCAAAAAGCTTGAATATGTTTGACTGTGGAAAGATAGCGATTATCGGAGGCGGCAGTTGGGCGACAGCCATTGCCAAGATCGTGGTGAGTCACACCCACCACATCGGTTGGTATATGCGTCGCGACGACCGTATCGAGGATTTTCGCCGTCTGGGGCACAACCCCGCCTATCTCACCAGTGTACACTTCAACACGAATGAGATATATTTCGACAGCGACCTGAACCGCATCGCCCAACAGTACGATACACTGGTCTTCGTCACCCCTTCACCCTATCTGAAGAGCCACCTGAAGAAACTCAAGACACGCATTCGCGACAAGTTCATTCTCACGGCCATCAAGGGTATCGTGCCTGACGAGAACCTCGTCTGCTCGGAGTATTTCCATCAGGTCTATGACGTGCCCTACGAGAATATCGCCTGCATTGGTGGTCCCTCCCATGCAGAGGAGGTGGCTCTCGAGCGCCTCTCCTACCTCACGGTGGGTTGCGCTGATCGCGACAAGGCCCAGGCATTCTGCGATGTGCTCTCCAGCGAATACATCAAGACCAAGACCTCTACCGACGTGGTGGGCATCGAGTATTCCTCTGTTCTGAAGAATGTCTATGCCATCGCCGCTGGTATCTGTTCTGGCTTGAAATATGGCGACAATTTCCAGGCCGTACTCATGTCTAATGCCGTTCAGGAGATGAATCGTTTCCTGACGGCGGTCCACCCTTTGGAACGCAATGCCTACGATAGTGTCTATCTGGGCGACCTGCTCGTCACTGGCTACTCCAACTTCTCGCGTAACCGTACGTTTGGAACCATGATAGGCAAAGGCTACAGCGTCAAGTCTGCCCAGATAGAGATGGAGATGATTGCCGAGGGTTATTTTGGTACGAAGTGTATGAAAGAAATCAACAGGCATTGCCACGTCAACATGCCCATCCTCGATGCTGTATATAATATATTGTACGAGCGCATCGCTCCTCAGATAGAGATAAAACTATTAACAGATTCATTTAGATAAAAACAATTTTATGAGCAACATTAAGTTAGACATCACAAAGGCCGCTTGCTTCCTGAAAGCTGGCGCAGTAGAGGCTTTCGAGCCGAAAGTAAAGGCAGCCCAGAAGGCTCTTGAAGAGGGCACCTGCCCTGGTAACGACTTCCTTGGATGGCTCCATCTGCCATCGAGCATTACCCCTGCATTTATCGACGAACTGCAGGCTTG
>JAFYPG010000138.1 GCA_017547605.1 Prevotella sp. | reverse complement strand
AGTACAATGTGACAAAATACTTCCGTGGTGAGGTTGACTTTAAGTGGTATCCGAAGCAGGACGATGTGACTGTAGTGAATCCCAACCTGAACCTTCAGTACCTTTTCCCCATTGGTGACAGCGAGAAGTTCTTCGTTTATCCTACCGCTGGTGTGGGTATATTGATCTGTTCATACGGTATTTCGGGTGTCGATAATGAGTCGATGGTCTGTTTCCAGGGTGGTGCAGGTGCAGAGTATCATTTCAATGATAAGATCAAGTTCTTTGCTGAGGCGGGCTACCAGTATGGAAAGAAGGATCACGCCAAGATCAACTGGCCCGTCCTGGCTATCGGTGCCGCTTATTATTTCTAAGAGGTTAATTCAGAAAAGGCAATTATATTATACATGTTTAACAACTAAAAAACCGTTTTGAGTATGAAAAAATTAATGATGATTGCTGCCATGGTGCTTATGAGCACGGGCGCATTTGCACAGGAGATGTTCATTAAGCCGATGGTCGGTGGAACACTTACCTCTCTGACAGGTGATAATGACTCTGACGCCAAGATGAAGGTAGGCCTCGTGGCAGGTGCTGAGTTTGGCTATCTGTTTAATGAGAACATGGGTGTGACTGCTGGTGTGCTGTATGCCATGCAGGGCTGCAAATCAAAGGCACTTGACGAGAATTACAAGTTGGATTATCTGAACGTGCCCATCTTGTTCAACTACTACATCATTCCAGGATTGGCAGTGAAGGCTGGTGTTCAGCCCGGTTTCCTGATGAGAGCGAAGTTGAAGGATGTTGATATCAAGGATCATTTCAAGAAAATGGACCTTGCCATTCCTCTGGGCGCTTCTTACGAGATTAGCGACTTCGTGATTGATGCCCGCTACAACCTCGGTGCCCTGTTCAACATCAATGACCATGGTGATGCTAAGCTCCACAACAGCGTATTCATGCTGACCGTGGGTTACAAGATCCCCCTCTAAGACTTAGTCTAGATTGATATAGAGCGAGAAATCGCTTCTGCCAGCAAAAAAATATCGGGCGGAAGATGATTTCTCGCTTTTTCTTTGTACCTTTGCAGCCCAATTTAATGATAAGGTATGCAGGATATCAGAAATATAGCTATTATAGCACATGTTGACCACGGTAAGACAACCTTGGTCGATAAGATGATGCTGGCAGGAAATCTCTTCCGTGAGGGACAGAACCTGTCGAGTCAGGTGCTCGACGCCAACGACCTGGAGCGCGAGCGTGGCATCACCATCCTTTCTAAAAATGTGTCGATCAACTGGAAGGGCGTGAAGATCAATATCATCGACACCCCGGGACACTCCGACTTCGGCGGTGAGGTGGAGCGCGTATTGAACATGGCCGACGGCTGCTTGCTGCTCGTCGATGCCTTCGAGGGTCCGATGCCCCAGACGCGCTTCGTGTTGCAGAAAGCCCTGCAGATCGGACTGAAGCCCATCGTCGTGGTGAACAAGGTGGATAAGCCCAACTGTCGTCCCGAGGAGGTGTACGAGATGGTGTTCGACCTGATGTTCTCGCTCAATGCCACCGAGGATCAGTTGGACTTCCCCGTCGTCTATGGTTCGGCCAAGAACGGCTGGATGGGCGAGGACTGGAAGACGCCCACCGACAATATCACCTATCTGCTCGACAAGATCATCGAGGTGATCCCTGCCCCGGAGCAGATCGAGGGTACGCCCCAGATGCTGATCACCTCGCTCGACTATTCGAGTTATCAGGGCCGTATCGCCGTGGGTCGCGTGCATCGCGGACAGTTGAAGGACGGCATGCAGGTGACCATCGCCCACCGCGACGGTACGCAGGAGAAGACGAAGATCAAGGAACTGCATACTTTCGAGGGTATGGGTCACGTGAGGACGGACTCAGTGGATTGCGGTGATATCTGTGCCGTGATCGGACTGGAGAAGTTTGAGATCGGTGATACGATCTGCGACCTGGAGAATCCGGAGCCGCTGCCGCCCATCGCCATCGACGAACCTACGATGTCGATGCTCTTCACCATCAACGACTCGCCCTTCTTCGGCAAGGAGGGTAAGTTTGTGACCTCGCGCCATATCAACGACCGTCTGGAGAAAGAACTGGAGAAGAACCTCGCCCTGAAGGTGGAGCCCTTCGAGGACTCTACGGATAAGTGGGTGGTCAGCGGTCGTGGTGTGCTGCACCTCTCCGTGCTCGTGGAGACGATGCGCCGTGAGGGCTACGAGTTGCAGGTGGGACAGCCCCAGGTGATCTACAAGGAGATTGACGGGCGGAAGTGCGAGCCTGTGGAGGAACTGACGATCAACGTGCCCGAGGAGTTCGCCTCGAAGATGATCGATATGGTGACCCGCCGTAAGGGTGAGATGACGTCGATGGAGAATCAGGGCGAGCGCGTGAATATCGAGTTCGATATCCCCTCGCGTGGTATCATCGGTCTGCGTACCAACGTGCTGACGGCCTCGCAGGGTGAGGCTATCATGGCCCACCGCTTCAAGGAGTACCAGCCGTATAAGGGGGAGATCGAGCGTCGCGTGAACGGTTCGATGATCTCGATGGATACGGGCAACGCCTTTGCCTACGCCATCGACAAGTTGCAGGATCGCGGTAAGTTCTTTATCGACCCGGGTGAGGATGTGTATGCCGGACAGGTGGTCGGCGAGCATGTGCATGACAATGACCTTGTGATCAACGT
>JAFYPG010000137.1 GCA_017547605.1 Prevotella sp. | reverse complement strand
GGCTATCGCTAAGGGACAGGATTACTTTGCACAGGGTCTCTTCCAGCAGGCTCTGGCAGGCGACAGCGCCGGCTTCAAGGGCTTCGCCAAACTCGCTGATGAGTACAGCAGCACGGATGCTGGTAATCTGGCTAACCTCTATGCCGGACTCTGCAATGCCCAGCTCGGCAAGTGGGATGAGGCTGTGAAGTACCTGGAGGAATATGATGAGGCCGACGACCAGATGATCAGTCCTGTTGCTGAGGGTGCCCTTGGCAATGCCTATGCTCATCTGAACCAGCTCGACAAGGCTGTCTCTCATCTGAAGAAAGCCGCTGAGAAAGCTGACAATAACTCACTGTCACCCACCTTCCTCGTACAGGCTGGTGAGATCCTCGAGAGCCAGGGTAAGGCTGATGAGGCCCTGAAACTGTATCAGCAGGTGAAGGAGAAGTACTTCAACTCGATGATGTACTCTCGCATCGACGAATACATCGAGCGCGTTTCCGCAAAATAATACGATGGCCACTGCACTCCACAACCTCAGCGACTACGACTTCTCGAAAGTGCCCGATGCGTCGAACATGATCTTCGGTGTCGTCGTGGCTGAGTGGAATCCCGAGATTACGGGAGCCCTGCTCGAGGGCTGCGTCTCCACCTTGGAGAAGCACGGAGCCCTGCCTGAGAACATCCACGTGAAGACCGTGCCCGGCTCCTTCGAGTTGATCTACGGTGCTCACCAGATGACACTCAACGACGGCTACGATGCCGTTATTATCCTTGGCTGTGTCATTCGTGGCGAGACGCCCCATTTCGACTATATCTGTCAAGGTGTCACCGAGGGCGTCGCCCGCATGAATGCCACGAGCAACATTCCCGTCATCTACGGTCTCCTGACCACCAACGACCTCCAGCAGGCTAAGGATCGTGCAGGAGGCAAGCATGGTAACAAAGGTGATGAGTGTGCCGTTGTAGCCATCAAAATGGCAAAGTTCTAAAACAATGGAGTTCTAAACCAAAATAGCCCTGCCAATCGGCGGGGCTATTTGTTTATATCTCGTTACCCGTGTAGAGTTGGTAGTACTTGCCCTTCAACTGGAGGAGTTGGTCGTGGGTGCCCTGTTCGATGATGCGGCCGTGGTCGAGGACGATGATGAGGTCGGCATTACGGACAGTGGAGAGGCGGTGGGCAATGACGAAGGTGGTGCGCCCCTGCATCAGGGTGTCCATGCCCCGCTGTACGAGAGTCTCCGTGCGGGTGTCGATGCTGCTGGTGGCCTCGTCGAGGATGAGCACAGGGGGATTAGAGACGGCGGCTCTGGCGATGGCGATGAGTTGGCGCTCGCCCTGGGAGAGGTTGCCGCCATCGCCTGTAAGTTGCGTCTGGTAGCTGTTGGGCAGACGACGGATGAAGTCCTCGGCGCCCACCAGCCGTGCGGCCTGCATACACTCTTCATCGGTGGCGTTGAGTTTGCCGTAGCGGATATTGTCGAGTACGGTGCCCGAGAAGAGATGGGTCTCCTGGAGCACGATGCTCATCGACTTGCGGAGGCTTTGCTTCGAGATCTCGGTGATGGGGATGCCGTCGTAGAGGATGCGCCCCTGCTGGATCTCGTAGAAGCGGTTGATGAGGTTGATGATGGTGGTCTTTCCGGCACCCGTGCCGCCTACGAAGGCAATCTTCTGACCCGGGTTGGTGTTGATGTCGATATCGTAGAGCACCTGTTTCTCGGAGGTATAGCCGAAATCGACGTCCTTGAAATCGACATCGCCCTGGGGATGCTCCAGGATGGTCTTGCCCTCATCGACCTCGGGCTCGGCATCGCCTAAGGCAAACACGCGCTCGGCTCCTACCGAGGCGTTGAGCACGGAGTTGATCTGCTGACTCACCTGTGAGATGGGACGTGTAAAACTCTTGTTCAGCTGCAGGAAGGCCACCACCGTTCCGAGGGAAATGGATAATGGATAATGGAAAATGGATAATTGCCCGATGGCGAGAATGGCACCAACCACGGCAAGGAACACGAAGCCGAAGTTGCTGATGCCGCCATTGACGGGCATCACGATGTTGGCGATGCGGTTGGCACTGCAGGCCGAGACGCGCAGTTGTTCGTTGATATCCTCGAACTCACTGATGGCCTGCTCCTCGTGACAGAAGATCTTCACCACCTTCTGACCTGTGAGCATCTCCTCGATGAAGCCGTTGACGCCAGCCAGTCGTTGCTGTTGGGCACGGAAGTAGTTGCGCGAGCGCTTGCCCAGTTGGGTGGTGGTTACGGCCATCACCACGGCCATCGCCACACTCACCACCGTCAGTGGGATGCTCATGACGATCATCGACGTGAAGGTGGCCACGATGGTGATTACTGACGAGAACACCTGGGCCATGGCCGTGGATATCATCTGGCGCAGCGAATCGACATCGTTGGTATAGACCGACATGATATCGCCATGGGAGCGCTGGTCGAAATACTTGATGGGCAGGTGTTGCATCTTCTCGAAGATGGTCTTCCTCAGGCGCAGCATCGTGCCTTGGCTGATGTGAATCATCAGACGGTTATAGGTATAAGAGCAGACGGTACCGAAGAAGAGGACGAGTCCCAGTTTGAACAGCGTCTGTGCTAACGACTGGTACTGGGGATTCTCAACCTGTGTCAGGGGGACGATATAGTCGTCGATCAGTGTCTTGGTGAACAGCGAGGAGATGAGTGAGGTGATCGAGGAGACGAACACACAAGCCAGCACCACGACGATGGACCACCTGTAATGGCGCATGACAAAGGAGAACATCCGCAAGAGCGTGGCGCGCTGTTGCTTGGTGGCCTTCTGGAATCCGGCCTGTGCCCTGGGGGCTCGTGGCCCTCCGAAATTAGGTTGTCTCATGCTGCACCTCCTTCCGGTTTGTCGAAGTCGCCCTTGTCGGCCTTCTGGATGGCATAGATCTCCTGATAGAGCGTGTTCGTCTTCAACAGGTTCTCGTGGGTGTCGAAGCCCGTGACGATACCATTATCCATCACGATGATACGGTCGCAACGCTCCACACTCGAGATGCGCTGGGCGATGATGATCTTGGTCATCTCAGGCAGTTGGGTGTGTATGGCCTTGCGGATCTTCTCGTCGGTTTCTGTGTCACAGGCCGAGGTGGAGTCGTCGAGCACGAGGATCTTAGGCTGTTTCAGTAGGGCACGGGCGATGCAGAGACGCTGCTTCTGACCTCCGCTGACGTTGGTGCCTCCTTGTTCGATGTGGGTATTGTAGCCCTCTGGCATCTGTTCGATGAACTCATCGGCACAGGCCAGGTGGCAGGCCCTTTTGCAATCCTCCTCCGTGGCCTCATGGTTTCCCCAGCGCAGGTTGTCGAGGATCGTGCCCGAGAAGAGAATATTGTTCTGGAGCACCACACTTACATTGTTTCGCAGTGCCGTGAGGTCGTAGTCCTTCACGTTCCGGCCTCCTACGAGTACCTCGCCCTGCGAGACGTCGTAGAGGCGGGATACGAGATTGACGAGCGAGGATTTTCCTGAGCCCGTACCTCCGATGACGCCGATAGTCTCACCACTGTTGATGCTGAAGTTGACGTTATAGAGGGCTGAGCGACGGGACTTGCCTGGGGTGGGGCGCGCATAGTCGAAGCGGACGCCTCTAAACTCCACGCTGCCGTCGGCGATCTCATAGACGGGTTGCGCAGGGTTCACGATGTCGGGTTCCTCCTCGATGATCTCTGCCACGCGCTTGGCTGAGGCGGCACTCTGGGTGAGCGTCACGAAGATCATGGAGAGCATCATCAGCGACATCAGGATCGACATGACGTAGGAGAACAGCGAGGTCAGTTCGCCAGTGGTCAGCGTACCCTCCACGATATAGTGGGCACCCAACCACGACAGGGCGATGATACAGCCATAGACCACCATGTTCATGATGGGATGGTTCCAGGCCATCAGACTCTCCGCGCGTACATATAATTTATATAAGCCCTCGGCAGCCTTCGAGAACTTGCGGTTCTCATAGTCCTCGCGCACGAAGGCCTTCACCAGTCGGATGCCCGTGATATTCTCCTGCACGCTCTGGTTCAGTTCGTCGTGCTTCACAAATACCTGTTGGAACAGCCTGGCCACTCGAGAGATGATATGGTAGAGCGAGAAACTCAGTATCACCAGTGCTATGAGGAATATCAGCGATAATCGGGCATCGATGACCAGGCACATCAGGATCGACAGTACCAGTTTGAAGGGTGCTCGCACGCTGATTCCCAGTATCTGCTGGAATGCACTCTGCAGCGAGTTCACGTCGGTGGTCATACGGGTGATCAGTCCTGAGATGGCGTATTTGTCGATATCCGAGAAGGCCAGTCGCTGGATGTTACGGTACATCGCTGAGCGCAGGTTGGCCGCAAAGCCCGTCGATGCGTAGGCAGAGCAGCGCCCTCCGAGAACGCCGAACACCATGCTCATCAGTGCCATACCCAGCATGATGGTGCCGTAGAAATACACGTTCTGCATATCGCCGGCATTGATGCCCTTGTCGATCAGTGAGGCCGTCACATAGGGGATGAGCACGTCCATCGACACCTCCAGTGCCGTCCACACAGGCGTGAGGATAGTGGCGGTCTTGTAGCCCCTGATCTGTCGGATGAGCGTCTTAAGCATTTAGTTTTATGGCGATTTAATCTTTTAATTGTTACATTTCGTTGCAAAGATATAAATAATCTGTGAGAATCATCGAAATATGTGGCTTTTTTATTACCTTTGCGCACAAATTCGCAAAAATGAAGAAATTTGTCAGTTGGAACGTGAACGGACTCCGTGCTTGTGAGGGCAAGGGCTTCAGTGATATTTTCCGTGAGATGGATGCCGACTTCTTCTGTCTGCAGGAGACGAAGATGCAGGAGGGACAGCTCGACCTCGCCTTTGAGGGGTACCAGAGCTACTGGAACTATGCTGAGAAGAAAGGCTATTCTGGTACGGCGATCTTCACGAAGCACCAGCCGCTGAGCGTGACTTACGGCATCGGTGTGGATCTGCACGACCACGAGGGTAGGGTGGTGACGCTTGAGATGGAGGAGTTCTATCTCGTCTGCTGCTACACGCCAAACTCGCAGGACGGGCTGAAACGTCTCGAATACCGTATGTCGTGGGAGGATGCCTTCCGTGGCTATCTGAAGAAACTCGACGCGAAGAAACCCGTGATCCTCTGTGGTGACCTGAACGTGGCCCATGAGGAGATCGATATCAAGAACCCCAAGACCAACCGTCATAATGCGGGCTTTACGGACGAGGAGCGCGAGCAGTTCAGCGACCTGCTGGCCTGCGGCTTCACGGACACATTCCGCTATAAGTATCCCGAGGAGGTGAAATACTCGTGGTGGTCGTACCGCTTCCAGGCTCGTGAGAAGAATGCGGGCTGGCGCATCGACTACTTCGTGATCTCAGACCGTCTGCGCGAGCACCTCGATGATGCCAAGATCCACACGGAGATATTCGGCAGCGACCACTGTCCCGTGGAACTGACGATCAGACTTTAACTATGCAGGATATCCTTAACCGCTACGACCCCATCACGCTGGAAGAGATGAAAGACATCCGGCTGATGAATCGCATTGACACCAAGTTTGTAACGACGGTGCCCGTGCTGAAGCAGTTGCTGACCATCGCCCAAGACGACTATTACGTGCAGGAGACGGGTGGTCTGCGCATCTCACCCTATTATACGCTCTATTTCGATACGGCCGACTGTGCGATGTATAACCGTCATGAGACAGGTTATATCGTGCGCCAGAAGTTGCGCATCCGTTCCTATGTGGATGCGGGTCTGAACTTCCTCGAGGTGAAGACGAAGAACAACCACGGACGTACGAAGAAGAAGCGTATGACGATGGAGGGCTTCGATGCACTGAACCCTGACCATACAATCCTGTTTAAGCGTCAGAATGAGCAGTTCATTGCCTACGACGATTTCCTGCGCGAACACCTGCGCTATGAGCCGTCGTCGATGACACAGCAACTGGAGAACCGCTTCGACCGTATCACCCTCGTGAACAAGGGTAAGACGGAACGGCTCACCATCGACACGAACCTGCGCTTCCACAATATCGTCACGGACAAGATCCGTAATATGGGTGACATCGTGATCATCGAACTGAAGCGCGATGGTCTGAAGCCGTCGCCTATCCTCAGCAAACTGCTCCAGTTGCGTATCCATCCCCACGGATTCTCGAAATACTGCATTGGCTCAGCGTTTACTAACGACGACCTGCGCCGTAACCGTATC
>JAFYPG010000136.1 GCA_017547605.1 Prevotella sp. | reverse complement strand
CCTGTTGTGGGCTGCCTTCTGTTTCTATCGTCGTTGGAAAGAGACACCACTGATAACGGGTGCGATTCCCTACGGAGGTCTTCATTATATGGAGTCAGACGGTCGCTTTATCGGTATAGATGGCAAGTTGGTCAAACTAACCCCGATGCAACAGCAACTCATGGAGATGTTCTTCCGCTCATCGTCGCACGTGCTGACTAAGACGGAAATCTGCGATGCCCTCTGGCCGAAGAAGCCCGATGCCAGTGAGACGCTCTATACGCTTATCAAGAGACTGAAGCCCATCATTGAGGAACACTCCCATCTCAAAATCGAAGCAGATAGAGGAAAAGCTTATGAGATCAAAATCAGATAGATAGTCTGTTGTCAGGCAATTGTCAGACAAATGTCAGACAGTTTTTCCACCTGTTAGATAATCTCTTCATACCTTTGCCACAAAAACGCAAGTATGAAGAGATTTCTTTTTCTGTCAATGTTGGTGTTCATGGCAGTCATGATATGGTTGACTGTTTATGAAAAGGGGGATGATATGCCATTGCCTCAGAAGTTGGAGCGGGCGATGCGGCTTACACAGATGATGTCGTACTCTGATGACGACTTCGACTACACCATCCGCTATCCGGCCTTCTTCGAGCAGACCGATGACTCACTGATGGATAAGGGCTGTTGTCGCTTCAGTTTCTGGATAGACTCTACGGAGATTGTACAGACGGCTTTCGTGGAGCCCAATACCGATATGCTCACTATCGAACAGGGTATGAGGAAGTATATCGAGGAATTATCCGCCGACCATCAGACGGCGGGCGATGACTACTTCATTCTCTCTGGAGCACTCCACGATGACAATGGTCAGCTCACGGGGCGCCGCTTCTATGCCAAGTTCGTACAACACCGCAAACTCTGGTTCGTACAGACGCTGGCCTATCCCGAAGATTGTGAAACTGCCGTCCAACGCCTGCTAAAAGAAATCTATGAGTGGCAGGTATGGGAGGATTCTGAACCCGATTTGCAATCCTCTGCCCGTCCCTCTCAGCCACTTTTTTCTGGTCTTTCAGATACATATCTACCATATTACCAGACACTTAAAGGTATTTTCGTTGCAACAGGTAAGTTCAATAATTTGCTGAATAATACTTGTTGGCTTCATGAAGACAAATTACCTTTGCCCTCGAAGAGCTTATTCAGCTCTCTGATTTTGATTCATAAACAGCATTCGTCGTGATGACGCGTGCTGTTTTAAGAAGAAAGGTTAATACATCAATATAAAACGAGGAAAGAAAAATGAAACAACTAATGATGACTATTATTCTCGCTATTGCCGCTTTGAACGGGATGGCACAGACGGATAGCACGACTGTCAAAAATGACTCCATCACTTGGAGTCAGGAACTGGAGGGCGTAACCGTTAAGGCCCAGCGTCAGTTGATCAAACAGGAAATGGACCGCATTGGTTACGACGTACAGGCCGACGAAGAGTCAAAGACACTGACCGTGCTTGACCTGCTTCGCAAAGTGCCAATGGTGGCTGTTGATGGCGAAGACAATATCAAGGTGAAAGGAAATGGCAACTACAAGATTTACAAAAACGGTCATCCTGATCCCAGTCTCTCCAAAAACGCTAAGGAGATCTTGAAGACCATGCCCGCCTCTATGGTAAAACGTATAGAAGTGATTACCGACCCGGGAGCACGCGAGGATGCCGAGGGCGTGGATGCCATATTGAATATTGTCATGATGGATGGTCGTAGCTTTAATGGCATCACTGGAGGCGTCAACCTATCCTATAACACCCTTAAAGCGCCGAGTGTCGGTGGTAATATGACGACGCAATTAGGCAAGGCCATCTTCTCTATTGATGCCGGCTATAATAAGATGTCGGAAAAGAGCAGTTTAAGCATCCGTGATATGGAGCGTAACTATCTGGAGTCTGGTAGAACGATGAAAACGCATCAGGAAGGTTCCAACCCTGGCCATATCTTTTACACTGATCTTGGCGCCAGCTTCGACATCGACACCCTCAACCTGATCTCCGCATCATTTGGCGGTTACTTCTATAAGTTAAATGTTCAAGGTGACAGTCACCTTGATATGTACAACACCAACAAACAGATACTATATCGTTACATCGAGCATTACTGGATGCCTGGCTACAAGCACCATTCCTGGAACGGACGGTTGGATTATGAGCACAAGACCCATTGCAAGGGAGAAAAACTGACTTTTTCCTATATGCTTGCCATAACCCGTCAGCGTACGGAGCAGGAAAGCAACTATACTGACATTGTTGGAGCCCCTTTTAACTATACAGGTCATCTGATCAATTCAAAGGAGAACTTTACAGAACATACCTTTCAGGCTGACTATATAAGGCCACTCTGGTCAGGGCACAAGATCGAAATAGGGGGTAAATACATTGACCGTCGTAACAACAGCCATACGTTGCAGGAATATATCCAATCGTCACAGAACCCGTCGTTCAACTCAGAGTTTGAACATACTACACAAGTGGCAGCAGCCTATGCCGACTACCATCTGACAATAGGCAAATGGTCTGCTCGTTTCGGACTGCGCTATGAGTATAGTTATATGAGTGCCCATTATCCCGACGGACAGGGCAATGATTTTAATGACCGCCTGAACGACTGGGTGCCACAGGCCAGCATCAAGTATCAGATCAATGATGCCAACTCACTGAAACTAAACTATACCACCAGCATTTCTCGTCCTGGTATCTCTTATCTGAATCCCGCTGTCATCGAAGGACCAGAGAGGGTTGACTTTGGAAATGACCATCTGACAAGTTCCCACCAGCAGTCCGTCACTTTATTATATATGTATGTGTCACCTCGTCTGACACTACAACTGGCTCCGTTGTATAAATTCTACAATGGTGGAATTGGGGATATCCGTTATGTAGAGAACAACAAACTATATAGCACCTACGACAATATAGAGCGTCTGCGTCGTTATCAGGTTGAAGGCTATCTTCAGTGGAAGCCTTTCGATCATACGACTGTTGTTGCCAATGGCTTTGTACGACACGACAATTACAGGAATCCCAACCTGCAACTTGAAGAGTCTGCCTGGGATGGATTCTATTATGTGTCGGTGACCCAGCAACTGCCATGGAAACTGCGTCTGACACTAAGTTCATACGGCCAGGTCGGCCATGAACCCTATAATGTCTATAGCTACTTCCGATCCTTCTACAACAACAGTGCAGCATTGCAACGTTCCTTCCTCAAGGAAGATCGCCTGACATTACGTATCTCTACCTATATGCCATTTAGCAAATATCAGGTTTCTGCGTCTGTCACAGATCAGGGCGATTATACTGCATGCTCTGAAAACAACTATGCAGGTCGCCGCTTCCAGATAAGTCTGTCTTACCGTTTTGGCAAGCTGAAGGCCAGCGTGAAGAAGACTGAGACCACCATCGAGAACGACGATGTGGTAGGTGGAATCTCCAAGGGGAAATAATATCTGTGCAATACTGAGGATTATTTGCAGGTTTTTTGTAATTTTGCAGCGTATGAGAAAGATCATAAAGGTTGCTATATTCTGTACCTTGCTGGTGGCATGTGGGAAGAGTGGAATGTCTGACAGGTTCAGTCAGGCATGGGAAGTCATTGAACAACGCCCTGATTCGGCGAGAGTACTGCTGGCAGATGTTGACGTGCCAACGCTCTCGGAAGGGGAACGGGCAGAGTATGGTCTGCTGATGACGATGGTGGATATCAAGACGCGTCACGAGCAGATAAGAAACGACTCGATGATCGCGGCAAGCGTCAAATACTACGCCCAGCATGGCGACAAATGGCACCAGGCAATGGCCTATCACTATCGGGGTGTCGTGAAATACGCTTTGAAGAATGTCCCCGAGGCCATTAAAGACCTGAAGAGGGCCGAGACGCTGGCGGAAACCTTGGACGATGAACTGCTGCGGAACAAAATCTACGAACGACTGGCCTATTGCAACTACT
>JAFYPG010000002.1 GCA_017547605.1 Prevotella sp. | reverse complement strand
ATCAGTACGATGAAAGGATTGAACCGTCTGGACACCAAAACGGGACGCATCACTTCACTCTATAAGGCCGACGGACTGGCTGGCGACGAGTTCATGGATCGTGCCTCGTGCCAGTTACCCAACGGCAGTCTGGTGTTTGGTGGTACAGACGGTATCACCATGTTCAACCCTGCCGACATTGACACGCTGCATAATATCCCGCTCAGGTTCTGTCACCTGAAGATCCACAACCAACTGGTGCGCCCTGCCGAGGGCGGTCCCATCGAGGCGATACTTGACAGTTGTCAGGAAATCCGTCTGCGCCACGACCAGAACAGTTTCTCGATTTCGTTCACGGCCCTCGACTTCGGAGAGTATGAGCGTGTACATTATTACTATCAGCTCGACGGTTTCGACAGCGAATGGATCGATGCGGGTAATAGTCATACAGCCAGCTACGCCAACCTGCCCTCAGGTCATTATACCTTCCGTGTGCGCACCACCGACAGTGCCAGCGATGAGGCTGGCAGCGACGAACGCACTGTCAAGGTGGTGGTGGCACCTGCCCCTGCCTTCTCATGGTGGGCTTGGCTTATCTATCTGGTGCTGGGTGCACTACTGGCTGGCTATCTCTATCAGAACGCCAAACGCGTAGTGAAGGCCCATAGAGCAGCCCGTCAGGCACAGATGGAGAAAGAACAGGAGAAGCGCGTGAACACGATGAACATGAGTTTCTTCGCCAATATCGCCCATGAGTTCCGTACGCCGTTGACGATGATCGCCGGCCCTGTGGGACAGTTGGCCAAGAGTGGATCGCTTGACGGTGAGGAGCGCTCACTGCTCGGCATCGCCCAGCGCAGCATCCAGAGAATGTTCAAACTCGTGAACCAGTTGATGGACTTCAACAAACTGGAGAACGACACCCTGCGCCTGAGCGTGGAACAACTCGACGTGGTAAAGACCATGAACGACATCCTCGACACCTTCGAGTTTAACGCCAAGGAGAAAGGTATCACGATTCATCGTTTCGGCATGGAGGATAAACTGCTGGCCTGGACCGATGGCGACAAACTGGAGAAGATTGTCTCGAACCTGTTGTCGAACGCCCTGAAGTTCACACCTCGCGACGGACATATCGACGTCTCGCTCGATACGGCCGATGATACCGTGAAGGTGACAGTAGCCGATACGGGCAAGGGAATTCCTGAGGAACAGCAAGAGAATATCTTCAAGCGTTACTACCAACTCGACAACCAGACGAAGGCCATCGTGAACTGGGGAACAGGCATCGGTCTCTACTACTCGCGTCGTCTGGCGGAACTGCATCACGGCAGTCTGACGGCAGGCAATCGCAAGGAGGGAACGGGTGCCGTATTTACGCTGATCTATCCCATGACGGAACAGGCCTATACGGCTGAGGAGCGCAGACCATTGGAAGGCGATGGTGTGGCAGACTACCGCATCATCGACATGCCAGTCAGTCCACAGACAGACCGGCAACCCCAACAGTCGGAAGACGACCGTCCTACGATCCTCGTGGTAGATGACGATACGGAGATCATCAACTACATGCGACTGCTATTCTCACAAGACTATCGTCTCATCACCTGTCTGGATGCCGACACCGCCCTCGAGGAGATGCGCGCCGAGGAGCCGAACATCGTGCTCAGCGACGTGATGATGCCTGGCAAGAACGGCTATGAACTCTGTCAGGAGATCAAACAGGATATCCAGTTGAGCCATATCCCCGTGATCCTCGTCACGGCGAAGATCACAGCCGAGAACCAGGTGGAAGGCCTCAACGTGGGTGCCGACGCCTATGTCACCAAACCTTTCGAACCCGCCGTGCTGTCGGCCCTCATCCAGTCGCAACTGAAGAACCGTGAACGGGTGCGCAAGTTGCTCACCAATGCCACGACGACGGAAGAGGAGGGGGTGGAGAATGCACTCTCCGAACAGGACAAGCACTTCATGGAGGAACTCTACAAACTGATGGAGGAGGAACTCTCGAACTCAGAACTCGACGTGACGCGCATCACGAAGATGCTCTATATCTCGCGTACAAAACTCTATTATAAGATCAAGGGTCTGACAGGTGAGACGCCCTCGAACTTCTTCCGCACCTACAAACTGAACCGTGCTGCGGAACTGTTGAAGAGCGGCAGATACACCATCGCCGAGATTGCTGATAAGACGGGCTTCAGCACCCAGAGTCACTTCTCCGTGGTGTTCAAGAAACAGTTTGGCGTCACCCCTTCGGACTACAAGGGATAGGGGTTGTGCAAACGTTTATCCTGACACCCCGTAAGATTCGTACGCCGAAACGAACAACGAGGCAGAAAAATGCCTATCTTTGCATCGGAAGAATAAACTAAAGACGATATGCGAAGGATTTTATTTGTGACAGCCATCCTGATGGCAAACGTATTGACAATGAGTGCAGCCAAGAAATGTGTGATTGACAGAATTGAGCCGACAGACTGGTACGTGGGACTGAAAAACCCACAGGTGCAGTTGATGGTGTATGGTAAGGGAATCCGTGACGTAGAGAGCGTCACGACGGATTATCCCGGTGTCAGGATTGACAGTCTGGTGCGCCTTGACTCGCCCAACTACCTGCTCATCTACATGAACGTGAGCGATGCCCAGCCTGGCACGATGACGCTCTGTTTTGGCAAGACAAAGGTACAGTACCAACTGAAGGCCCGTGAGAAGAAGGGCGAGGAGCGGATGGGCTTTACCAATGCCGATGTGCTCTATATGCTGATGCCAGACCGTTTTGCGCAAGGCGAGGGACATCAGCCTCAGATCAAGGGTATGCGCCACTATGTAGAGGACCGTTCGAAGCCCAGTCTGCGTCATGGCGGCGACCTCAACGGCATCCGTGAGCACCTCGACTATTTCAAGGAGTTAGGTGTGACGGCCCTCTGGTTCACACCTGTCTTGGAGAACGACTCACCTGACTCGGAAAACGGTTTCTCTACTTACCATGGCTATGCCACTACCAATTACTACCAGGTGGATCCCCGCTTCGGCTCCAACGCCGACTACAGGCGACTCTGCGACGAGGCTCATGCCAAAGGACTGAAGATCGTGATGGACATGATCTTCAACCACAGCGGTTTTGAGCATCCCTGGACACAGGATATGCCCTCGAAGGACTGGCTCAATACCCCTGACTGGCTCACGGAGAAGGCCAGTGGTCGTGATCCCATGACGGGCTTTACGGCCAACAGCGACGGTTCGGAGCCTGCTAAGTCTGCCTATCTGCAGACCAGTTATAAGTTGACGCCTGTGGTCGATCCCTACGCCTCGAAGGTGGATCTGAAGGAAACCGTCGAGGGTTGGTTCGTACCCTCAATGCCTGACCTGAACCAGCATAATCCCCACCTGATGCGCTACCTCATCCAGAACTCGATCTGGTGGATAGAGACCGTGGGTATCGACGGCATCCGCATGGATACCTATCCTTATGCATACGCCGAGGCAATGGCACAGTGGATGAAGGAACTCGACGAGGAATATCCCAACTTCAACACCGTGGGTGAGACCTGGGTGACGGAGCCTGCCTATACCGCTGCCTGGCAGAAGGACTCGAAACTCGCCAAGAGCAACTCGTATCTGAAGACGGTAATGGACTTCTCGTTCTTCGACAAGTTGAACCAGGCCAAGAATGAAGAGACGGATGCTTGGTGGAACGGCTTCAACCGTCTCTATAACTCGTTCGTCTATGACTACCTCTACCCCAACCCGTCGAGTGTGATGGCCTTCATCGAGAACCACGACACAGACCGTTTCTTAGGTAACGGCAAGGACACATTGGCATTGAAACAGGCGCTGGCCCTGTTGTTGACAGTCAACCGCATTCCACAGCTCTATTATGGTACGGAGGTTCTGATGAACGGTACGAAGGAAGTGACGGACGGCAATGTGCGCTGCGACTTCCCCGGAGGATTCCCTGGCGACGAGCACAACTGCTTCACCAAGGAAGGTCGTACGAAGGCCGAGCAGAGCATGTTCGCGTGGGTGAGCCGT
>JAFYPG010000135.1 GCA_017547605.1 Prevotella sp. | reverse complement strand
GTCCTGCGAAGCCCGCATAACAGATCATGCGGATGGGGTTGATCTTCAGGTAGCCCGTGCCGAAGGCTGTGGCGATGAGAAGGGCACAACTGATGAAGAACTGCCAAGGGTTCTCAAAAGGCGTGGAGAAATTCTCCTTGTTACAGAGCAGGAGGGTGGCAGCGGCGAGCAGTCCGACGACAGCAGGGCGCAGACCTTTGAAGAGAGATTGTACCAGCGGGGTGTTCATGTACTTCATGAACATCATGCGGATTAATATCATCAGGACGAGTGATGGCAGCACCAGGGCGAAGGTGGCCGTGGCGGAGCCGAGTACAGCCATCATCTCCCCGTAACCCGCATTGTGGATAGCGGTATAGCCGCAGTAGGTGGCGGAGTTGATGCCGATGGGACCAGGCGTCATCTGCGAGATGGCCACGATATCCGTAAACTCAGACGTTGAGAGCCAGTGATGCGATTCCACCGTCTCGTGCTGGATAAGCGAGAGCATGCCATAGCCGCCACCGAACCCGAAGAGCCCGATCTTGAAGAATGTGAAGAACAGGGACAGGTAGATCATGATTCTGTGGGTTTAATGAACATGCCGTAGAGATAGCCGGCGAGACCAGCTATTATAATAATATAAATAGGTGAAACACCGAGGGCCCAGATGGCGAGGGCACAAGCGATGGGAATCCAGATGGTGTACCAATTGAGCTTCGCCCTTTGGCCTAAGCGGAATGTGGGTACAGCAATGAGGGCTACCACCGCCGGACGGATGCCTCGGAAGATGGCTGCTACGTAAGGATTATCCTTAAACTGACTGAAGAAGATGGCGATGGCGAGGATGATGAGGAACGAGGGCAGGGCCGTACCAAGGGTGGTAAAGATAGCGCCACGCGTCTTGCGCAGTTTATAGCCGATGAAGGTGGCGATGTTGATGGCGAAGACACCTGGGCAACTCTGGGCAATGGCAATGAGGTCGAGCATCTCATCCTTTGATACCCATTGTTTCTTGTTCACCACCTCTTCTTCAATCAAAGGAATCATGGCATATCCACCGCCAAGGGTGAATATGCCAATCTTAAAGAAGGTCTTAAATGAATCCCAGTAGATATTCAATTTAATGTTTAATCTTTAATGATTAATCTTCTCCTCTACCCATTTACGAGCATTGACGAAGGCCTCGATCCATGGCGTTACCTCGTCCATACGACGATTAGCGGGATACCAAGCGTTCTGCCAGGGGAAGATGGCGCGCTCCAGGTGCGGCATCATACAGAGATGACGACCGTCCTCAGAGCAGATACCTGCCACGTCGTAGTCGGAGCCGTTGGGGTTGGCGGGATAGCCGTGGTAGTTGTACTTGGCAATCACGTTGTAACTGCTCTCTGCCTCAGGCAGCGAGAACTTACCCTCTCCGTGGGCCACCCACAGGCCAAGTTTATTACCGCTCAGCGATCCGAACATCACACTGTTGTTCTGTGGGATGCTCAGCGTGATGAACTCACTCTCGAACTTGTGCGAGTCGTTGTGCAGCATCTTCGCACCCTTCGCACCTGTGAGACCGAGTTCGACCATCAACTGGCAACCGTTACAGATACCCAGCGAGAGGGTGTCCTTGCGGGCATAGAACTTATCAAGGGCTTCCTTGGCCTTGGGGTTGAAGAGGAAGGCACCGGCCCAACCCTTGGCAGAGCCGAGGACGTCGGAGTTGGAGAAACCGCCGCAGAACACGATCATGTTGATGTCCTCGAGCGTCTCGCGACCCGCAATCAGGTCGGTCATCATCACGTCCTTCACGTCGAAACCGGCCAGGTAGAGGCAGTAAGCCATCTCGCGCTCACCGTTGGTACCCTTCTCACGGATGATGGCGGCCTTGATGCCCGTCTTCTCACGGCGATCAGCAGAGATGCCGTATTGTGCGAGTGTACCGGTGAAGTCCTTGTTGAACTTCATCTCGATAGGCTGCTGCTTGTAGTTCTCGAAGCGCTCCTTGGCCTTGCCGTTGAAGCTCTGCTTGCGATCCAGCAGGTAAGAGGTCTTATACCATGTGTCACGCAGGGTGTCGATGTCGAAGGTCTTCTCGGTGTCGCCAGCCTTGACGACGATGGTACGACTGTCCTCGACGGGGTAGCCGATCTTGGCAAAGCCTATGCCCTGCTCCTCCATGAAGTCCTTGAACTCCTGCTTGTGCTCGTCACTCACCTCGATGACGACACCAGGGTTCTCTGCGAAGAGCGTTTTCACGATGTCGCCGTCCTTGCAGATGTCGTGCAGGTTGATATGCATGCCGCCCTTGGTATTGGCGAAGCACATCTCCAGTAGCGTGGTGATCAGACCACCGGCAGAGATGTCGTGACCAGCGAGGATCCATCCCTTCTCGATCATCTGTTGGATAGCCATAAAGGCATCAGCAAAATATTCGGGATTCTTCACCGTCGGCACGTCGTCGCCCACCTTACCCAGACTCTGGGCGAAGGCGGAACCACCGAGGCGCTGCTCGTCGAAACTAAAGTCGATATGATAGAGCGAAGCGTTCTTATCGTTCACCAATACGGGTGATACCACTTTCTTAATATCAGAAACCTCGCCACCTGCCGAGACAATCACCGTTCCCGGAGAAATAATCTTCTCACCGTTGGGATACTGCTGAGAGAGTGACAGAGAGTCTTTACCTGTAGGCACGTTGATATGCAGGTCGCAGCAGAAATCAGAGAGTGCCTTTACTCCCGCATAGAGACGGGCATCTTCACCCTCCTGACTGCGGCAGGGCCACATCCAGTTGGCAGAGAGACTCAGTGAGTCCATCCCTTCAGCGAGAGGAGCCCAGACAATGTTTGTCAGTGCTTCAGCTACTGAGAGCACACTGCCAGCGGCAGGATCAGCCAGTCCGGTCTGAGGCGCATGACCTAAGGCGGTGGCAATACCTTTCACACCACGATAGTCGAGGGCCACGACACCACAGTCGCTCAATGGCAACTGGATCTCACCCTGGCACTGCTGACGGGCGATCTTTCCTGTCACAGAGCGGTCAACCTTGTTCGTCAACCAGTCCTTACAAGCCACAGCCTCCAGTTGGAGCACACGGTCGAGATACTCGTCGATCTTATCTTGTGTATAGGTCACATCTTCATAATGACGCTCGACGGTATTGTCGCGCATGATGGTCTTCGGTGAGTGACCGAACATCTGGGCCACGTCGAGATCGAAGGGCTTCACACCGTCGCCCTGCTTGAATGAGAAGTGGGCATCCCCCGTGGTCTCACCAACCACATACAGTGGGGCACGCTCACGCTCAGCGATCTTACGCACATGTTCGATGTGCTTCTCGTCGATGAGCAGACCCATGCGCTCCTGACTCTCGTTGGCAATGATCTCTTTACTTGAAAGTGTCTTGTCGCCAATAGGCAGTTTGGTCATGTCGATCTCACCACCGCACTCCTCGACGAGTTCCGACAGACAGTTCAGGTGACCTGCCGAGCCGTGGTCGTGGATGGAGACGACGGGGTTCACATCCTCCTCACAGAGGGCGCGCACCAGGTTGTAGGCACGCTTCTGCATCTCGGGGTTGGCACGCTGTACGGCGTTCAGTTCGATACCATTACTATAGCGGCCTGTATCTACGGATGACACACTACCGCCACCGAGTCCGATGCGGTAGTTATCACCACCGACCACAACGACCTTGTTACCCTTCTGGGGCTCTTTTTTCAGACAGTCGCGCTTTGTGCCGTAGCCTACGCCGCCAGCCAGCATAATCACCTTATCGTAGGCATACTTTTCCTGACCTTCCTGATGCTCGAATGTAAGTACAGAACCGCAGATCAGCGGTTGACCGAACTTG
>JAFYPG010000134.1 GCA_017547605.1 Prevotella sp. | reverse complement strand
TCTGCTGTTCATCGTACTGTGTCTGCAAGTCGATGATACCAGCAGCATCACTCCGTTCGTAGAGCTTCTGATATACCTCATTGAGCCGTTGACTATACTCCAAAGCCGCTTCCCTGTCGCCCTTACGATTCAGATATTGTATCAGCAAGCGATAGGACTGGATGCTGACATCGGGCGAGAACGAGTTCGTCAGGCGATACCAATGTTGGGCTGCCGACGCTATATCGCCCTCCTTCATATAGATATCTGCCAGGAGTTTAGAAGCCCTGTCGGTTGGTGTGTAGCGCATGGACTCCAGCAGGAGGCGTTTGGCCTCCTGATACTTGGCGAGACTTATCAGATAACTGGCCTTGTTCACCAGATAGGTGGCACGAATCTCACCCTCCGTCTTAGGGGCGTATGGCTTAGCCAAGTCCGTGTAATACTTCAGGCTATCGCTCTGGCCCAAGAGGTCGAAGGTTGTGGCGATGTTGTTGAGGGTCTGGACGATCCACTCGTCTTTCTTATATCGACGGGCTTCCGCAAGGGCTTGTTTGTAGTAACGCAGCGTCTGGGTATAGTTGCCCACATTGTCGTTCACGTCGCCCAACACGGAATAGAGATACCACTTGAAGGCAGGCTGGTCCATATCCTCAGCCAGCGTTTCTGCCTGTTTCATGGTGAGCACAGCCTCGTGGGTCTGCTTCTGCTTGTAGAGGATGATGGCATGATGGAGCAAGGCCCTCGAGAGATGTTCCTGATCACCCTTTTCCTTATAATACTTTCTGCTGAAGAGGATCAGTGAGTCGGCCTCCGTATAGAGGCCACTGCGATGGAGGGCCTCCGTATAGAGCAGGCCGTAGAGTGCCTGATCAGCCTCGTTCATCTTGGTATCGTACCAACGGGGAGCAAGCAATCGCACGACAGAGTCGGGCCGTTCGAAGACCATCTGCTCCGCTTCGGAAAGAAACTCATTGTGGGACTGCTCAGACGAGCAGCCCACAATCAAGAGGGAAAGTATTAAAAAGGAGAGTGATCTCATTACAGGCTGAAGTTAATGGGTACTGTATATTTCACTCTTACCACTTTACCACTCTGCATGCCTGGCTTCCACTTGGGCATATCCGACAAAACCCTGACGGCCTCAGCATCAAGGGAAGGGAATACGGGCTTGACGACCTCCACATTACTGATACTACCGTCTGTTTCAACGACGAAGATAGCAATCACCCTTCCCTCGACCTTCTGCTGCTTGGCATCCTCAGGGTACTTCAAGTTCTGACTCAGATACTCAAATAGGGCTTGCATACCACCAGGATACTCTGGCATCTGTTCTACGACATCAAAGACCTGCTGGTTCTTCTGAGCCACCACCGTTTTCTGTGCATTTACCGTCGTGAGACCCAACATGGCCATCAGCGACATGAATAATAGTTTCTTCATTCTTGCTTTCTGTTTTTAATTGTTCAACATTCTGTTTATTGGTCCGGACGTGCAAAGACTGGTTGTCTTCGCGGTTGCAAAGGTAGATCTTTTCACGTCTCGTTGCAAGAAATTCATTACACATTATTACACTCAGGCTACAAAGTTAATAATCTTCGTCCAAAAAACAAAGATTATCCAAATATATTTGGTATTTCGCTCGAAGATTATTACCTTTGCACCATATTTATAAAGAGGTTTATGAAAGAAACATATATCATTGGAGAAATCGGGCAAAACCATAACGGGTCTGTCGATCTGGCTAAACTTATCGTGGAACTCGTGGCAAGACCCATCAAGGAGGATATGTTCGGTATCTATCTGAAGCCGATGAACGCCGTCAAGATGACGAAGCGCGACTTGAACGAGGAGTTAACTGACTCGGCCATGAACATGCCCTACAACTCACCCAACTCCTTCGGAAGGACCTACGGTGAGCACCGTGCCTTCCTGGAACTCAACGAGGAGCAGCATTACGAGGTGTATCAATATGCTAAGTCGTTAGGACTCGACTTCATCGAGACACTCTGTGCCAAGAAGTGTCTGGACATGCTAAAGTTGTTTACGCCCGACAAACTGAAGGTGGCCAGCCGTGACCTGACGAACCTGCCCCTGCTCGCCGCACTGGCAGAGACGAAGATCCCCATCATCCTCTCGACAGGTATGGCAGGCAAGAAGGAACTCGACGAGGCCTTGGACGTGATTACGAAGTATCATTCCAATATCTCGATCCTGCATTGTGTGTCGCAGTACCCCACACGTCCTGAGAACGTGAACCTGAATACCATCACCTACCTGAAGAAAAACTATGGCCAGTATAAGATCGGCTTCTCTGACCACACCATCGGCATCTCGGCCCCTGTAGCGGCTGTAAGTATGGGTGCGGAGATCATTGAGAAGCACATCACCATCGACCGCAGGATGAAGGGTACGGACCAGATTGGTTCGCTGGGTCCTGACGGCGTGAACCGTATGGTGCGCGACATCCGTTATATCGAGATGAGCATGGGTGTGGAGGATATTTATATCGACAAGAGCGTCGAGGCTTCGAAGATCAAGTTGGAGCGCTCGATAGCCACGCGCCGCACCATCAAGGCGGGCGAGACGATCACCGAGGACGATATCCACATGCTGAGTCCTGGCGACGGTTTCAAGTGGGACCAGAAAGACGAAGTGATCGGCAAGGTGGCCAAGAAGGAGATCAAGGCCAACGAGATCATCTATAAAGACGACATCGCATGAAAGAAATCAAACTGATCCTGACGGATATCGACGGCGTGTGGACGGACGGTGGTATGTATTACGACCAGACGGGCAACGAGTGGAAGAAGTTCCACACCTACGACAGTGCGGGTGTGCTCTTCGCCCACCAGATGAATATCCCCGTGGGTATCATCACGGGCGAAGAGACGGAGATCGTCAGGAGAAGGGCCGAAAAACTGAAAGTCGATTTCCTATACCAAGGTGTCAGGAACAAGGTGGAGGTAGCCAACGAACTCTGTCAGCAGTTGGGTATCACACTCAACGAGGTAGCCTTTATCGGCGATGACCTGGGCGACATCGAACTGCTGAAGGTGGTGGGTGTCGCAGGTGTTCCTGCCAGTGCCCCCGCCTACGTGAGGAAACTCACCGCGATCCAGTTGAAGAAGAAAGGCGGAGAGGGTGTCTTCCGCGAGTTCGTAGAAGCATTGTTGAATGTAACAGACTATCCCATCACGAAATGAAAAAATGTCTTTGTATTATTCCTGCCCGAGGCGGGAGTAAAAGAATTCCCCATAAGAACATTGCCGACTTCAAAGGCGCTCCCATCATCTCGTACTCCATCAAGGCCGTACAGGAGAGCGGTATCGCTGACGAGATCATGGTCTCGACAGACGATCCCGTCATTGCTGAGGTCGCCAAGCAATACGGTGCGAAGGTACCTTTCCTCAGAGACGCCTCAACCTCGAACGACACCGCTGACGTGGCTGCCGTCCTCGTGGAGGTGGTGAATGAATACAAGAAGCGCGGCATGGAGTTTGAATACGTGCTCGCCGTCTATGCCACCCAGCCCCTGCTGAAGCCTTCGAACCTGGTGAAGGCCTTCGAACGGCTGAGCACCACGGAGGGTGCAGAGTCAATCTGTACCGTGGAGGCCTATTCCTATCCCCCACAGCGGGCTACCGTCATTGACGAGAACGGTGAACTGAAGCAGTTGCACCCAGAGAACTACTACGCCCGTTCGCAGGATCTGCAGACGATCTATCACGACTGCAACCAGTTCTTCCTGTTCAAGACCTACGCCTTGCTGCGCGACCAGAAACTCTATACGGAGCACACCCTGCCCTTTATCCTGGCAGAGTCGGAGTCGCAGGACATCGACACCATGGAGGACTGGAAACTGATGGAGATGAAATACGATTTGTTACACGGACACCACGAATAGCGTATGAAGGTATTGTTTACTGCCACGGGCTCGATAGGTTCCCGTCATATCACCAACTTCACGGAACTCTGCCAAAGCAGGGGCATCCCCTTGGAGATCGATGCCGTGAGATACAGCGACAGGGTACTGCCTGAGGCCATCGCCCAGAAGATCAGGCGCGAGGTCAGAAACGACGCTGATCTGGACAGACATTATGATATCCTGTTTGTGACGGACGAGACGAAGACGCACTACGAGAACATCATGAAGTATCGCGACATCTGCGACTCGATGTTCATCGAGAAACCCGTCTTCGACACGCTCGACTATGCCATCGAGGCCGTTCGCCCCAAGAGGGAGGAGGATGTGTATTACGTGGCCTGTCCCATCCGTTTTACGAAATATGTGCAGAAGCTGAAGACCTGTGTGGAGAGCCATCGCGTGTATTCCGCCAGGATTATCTTCTCGAGTTATATGCCTACCTGGCAACCTGGCAGGGACTACCGCAAGAGTTTCCGTTGTTTCAACGACAGGGGCGGTGGTGTCGATGTAGATCTGTTGCACGAGATCGACTATATGATCTACCTCTTCGGTAAGCCGCAAAAGGTGCACCGTGTGGCAGGACAGTTCTCGCACCTGGAGATGGACGCCTGTGACTTGGCCACCTATATCTTCGAATACGGTGACAAGGTGGTGGAGATGCACCTCGACTATTTCGGTCGGGTGAGAAACCGTCAGACGGAGCTCTATGCCGAGGACGATGTCGTGGTGGTAGATTTCAACAAACAGAGTTGTGAACTAAAGGTCAAGGAAAAGGAGGAGCACTACGGAGCAGATGACCATTTCTATCAGGACGAGATGGCCTACTTCCTGGACCTCTATCTGTCGAAGGGTAGGATGGAGAACATTAACACCCCCGAGATGGCCTACGAGACACTGAGAATTACGAAAGGTTTAATTTAAAAAGATACGACTATGGATTATAAGAATATGTTTTCCCTCGAAGGACGGAAGGCGGTGATCACAGGCGGCTGCGGCTATCTGGGTCGTGAGATTGTCAAGGGCATGGTTGACTACGGTGCCGATGTCTATGTCATTGACTATAAGATCAGCGAGATCGAGGACATCAGCGAACCCTCGCGCATCCACTATATCTCCTGCGACCTGGGCGACACGGAGGCCATCAAGGCTGCCCTGAAACAGGCTGCCGGTGAGACGGGTGTCATCGACAACCTCATCACCATGGCCGCCAACCTCGGCGCTGGGGTGATGACGGATGTGGAGACGATGGACGACGCCTATTGGCAGAAGGGCATCGACGGTACAATCGGCTATACCTTCCGTACCATCCGTGAGATCATCCCCTATATGAAGAAGAGCAAGAGCGGCAGTATCGTGAATATCGGATCGCTGTATGCCGTGGGTGCTCCTGATCCCAGAACCTATTTCGACACACCCTTCAACAGCACACCCAACTATGGTGCAGGAAAAGCTGCCACAGTGGAACTGACGAAGTATTGTGCCTCGTATCTGGCCAAATACAACATCCGCGCCAATAGCGTGAGTCCTGGTTCCTTCCCCCACGAGAATGTGCAGGAGAATCAATTGTTCAAGGACAGACTGGCCTACAAGACAATGCTCGGCAGAATCGGCTATCCCGACGATCTGGTAGGTGCCATGATCTTCCTCTCCTCAGAGGCCTCGAAATACGTGACGGGTGTGAATATCATGATCGACGGCGGACAAACAGCCTGGTAAGCATGGGAGCAGAGAACGGAAAGACGATGTACGCTCTAGCAGATAGGATGTTTCCCATCTGTCGTAGTATCACTGGCAATGGCTTCAGGGAGTCGTTGAAGATGCTCCGTGAGGCAGTGCCAGAGATCAAGGTCTATGAGGTGCCCACGGGTACGACGGTCTTCGACTGGACCGTTCCCAAGGAGTGGAACATCCGTGGCGGTGGCATCTACAGACTGAACGGCGATAAGGTTATCGACTTCAAGGACTCCAACCTGCACATCGTAGGTTATTCGCTGCCCATCGATAAGGTGGTGAGTCGTGAGGAACTGCTGGAGCATGTCTATACCATGCCAGACCAGCCAGACTGGATTCCCTACGTCACCTCTTATTACAAGGAGCGTTGGGGATTCTGCATGACAGAGAACCAGAAGCAGACGCTGACGGACGAGGCATACCACGTGGTGATAGACAGCACACTCGAAGACGGCAGTCTGACCTACGGTGAACTCATCGTCCCAGGACAGACGGATGACGAGATCCTGTTCTCCTCCTACCTCTGTCATCCCT
>JAFYPG010000133.1 GCA_017547605.1 Prevotella sp. | reverse complement strand
GTGTGAAGCGCTTCATCACCAATGGCGACAGCGACATCCACCTCGTGCTGGCTCGTTCTGAGGAAGGCACCAAGGACGGACGTGGTCTGTCAATGTTCATCTACGACAAGCGCCAGGGCGGTGTTGATGTTCGTCACATCGAGCACAAACTGGGTATCCACGGCTCTCCTACTTGTGAACTTACCTATAAGAATGCTAAGGCAGAACTTTGCGGATCGACTCGTCTGGGTCTGATCAAGTACGTGATGGCCCTGATGAACGGTGCCCGTCTGGGTATTGCCGCTCAGTCTGTAGGTGTTGAGCAGGAGGCTTACAACGAAGGTCTGGCTTACGCCAAGGAGCGTCAGCAGTTTGGTGATAAGATCATCAACTTCCCCGCTGTCTATGACATGCTCTCTCGCATGAAGGCCAAGCTCGATGCTGGTCGTTCACTGTTGTACGAGACAGCATGCTACGTTGACGTCTATAAGTGCCTTGAGGACATCGAGCGCGACCGCAAACTCGAGCCCGAGGAGAAGCAGGAACTGAAGAAGTACCAGCGTCTGGCTGATGCCTTCACACCGCTCGCTAAGGGTATGAACTCTGAGTACGCCAACCAGAACGCCTACGATGCCATCAGCATCCACGGTGGTTCAGGCTTCATCATGGAGTACAAGAGCCAGCGTTTGTTCCGCGATGCCCGTATCTTCTCAATCTACGAGGGTACCACACAGTTGCAGGTGGTGGCCGCCATCCGCTACATCACCAACGGCACCATGCTGCAGAACATCAAGGATATGCTCGCAGCTCTACCTGCAGAGGCTAATGCCGCTCTGAAGGCTCGCGTGGAGAAGCTCATCCCCATCTACGAGGAGGCGCTTGCCAACGTCAAGGCTCTCGAGAATCAGGATGCACAGGACTTCCTCGCTCGTCGTCTGTACGACATGACAGCCGAACTCGTGATGAGCCTGCTCATCATCCGCGATGCTGCCAAGGCTCCCGAGCTGTTTGCTAAGAGCGCTCAGGTTTATGTCCGCATGACCGAGGAAGACGTTCATGGTAAGTCTGCTTACATCAAGGCCTTCCAGGTAGAGGACCTTGAGAACTTCAAGGCTGCAGAGCCTGAGACAGTAGAAGCATAAACAACAATACATATCAAAAAGAATCCGATGGGCGTTTGTCCATCGGATTCTTTTATCCCAAGAGGGACAGGAGTTTTTATGCATTTTCTTTTTCCTTTTCTTTTCTGTTTCCAGATTATTTCGTAAATTTGCAACGTATTTAAAGAATAATAATAAATGAAACCTACATTCGAGAAACTGTTTGGCTTCGACTCCCAGAAGCACAGCGTCCGCACAGAGATTATGGCGGGCATTACTACGTTCCTAACCATGGCCTATATCCTGGCCGTGAACCCCAGTATCTTCAGTGCCCTGCCTGAGATGCCGGCCGGGAGTGTGTTCACAGCGACGGCTCTGGCAGCCATCATTGGTACGCTGGTGATGGCCCTCTATGCCAAGAAACCCTTTGCGTTGGCCCCAGGCATGGGTCTGAATGCCTTCTTTGTATTTACCGTCTGCCTTGGGATGGGATATAGTTGGAAATTCGCTCTTACAGCCGTATTGTTAGAAGGTATTATCTTCGTTATTCTTACCGTCACCAAGGTACGTAGCCTACTGCTAAATGCCATTCCTGGTACACTGAAAAAAGCAATTGGAGCAGGCATTGGTATGTTCATAGCCTTTATCGGAATGGAGAATGCCGGCATTATCGTGAACAACGATGCTACGTTGGTCAGTCTTGGTCACATCACCGAAGGCACTGCCCTCCTGGCCATGATCGGCCTCATCATTACCGCCGGACTTGTCATGGCTAAGGTACGAGGCGGCATCCTCTGGGGCATCCTTATCACTACACTGATTGGCCTGTTCATCAAAGATCCGTCAACAGGCGAGGCTATGACTAAACTGAATGGACTGATATCAGCTCCTGATAGCGTAGAACCTATATGCTTCAAGTTTGAATGGAGCCAGGTGCTCAGTTTGGATATGCTAGTGGTTGTATTCACCTTCCTGTTCATTGATATGTTCGACACGATGGGCACCATCATTGGTGTGCATCAGGGTGCTGGATTGGGTTCTGCCCAAGCCAAGAGGGACGATATTCCTGATATGGAGAAGATGTTTATGGCCGACTCAGTGGCTACCGTCTGCGGAGCCTGCCTGGGAACCTCCACAACCACCACTTATGTTGAGAGTGCCTCGGGCGTGGGCGAAGGTGGCCGGACTGGTTTGACAGCCTTCTCCACTGCCATTTGTTTTGCGCTGGCTTTGTTCTTCAGCCCGTTGTTCCTGGCCATCCCAAGTGCTGCCACTGCTCCTGCCCTGATCATTGTGGGCGTGATGATGATGCCTGCCGTGAAGCGCATCCATTGGGAAGACTATTGCAGGGCTATCCCGGCCTTCCTCACCATCATCATCATGCCGCTGGCTTACAGCATCAGCGACGGCATTCTCATTGGTGTCATTTCGTATGTTGCCTGCCATGCTGTGGCTGGCAAGTTCAAGGAGATCTCCATCACCATGTGGGTTCTGGCTGTCCTGTTCGTCTGTAAGTACATTTTTATATAAAGCCCATCAGGCGTTCCACCAAACGGGGCTTGGCGTAATCGTCAAGCTCCGTTTCTTTGATCCAGATATAGTCAGAGGGGAGCACAGGGCGCTCAGCAGTTTCCCATAGGTAGAAGTCTGCGAGCAGGATGCGATGGGTGAGGACATGTTTGACGTTCTGGCATTGTAGAACAGCGGCACAGGGGACATCAGCAGGAGAATCGACCAGCCATGGTTCCCAAAGTCCCTGCCAGATATCACCTGGACCACGGCGATGGATAGCCACATAGCCTTGGCAGCGCACATAGATATAAATAAGGTGACGTTCGCGTATCTTCAGCGTCTTCTGTTTGACGGGCAATACCCCTACCCTGTCCTCACGCAGGGCGATACACGATTCCATCAGCGGACAGACAGAACAGCGAGGGGATTGTGGGGTGCATTGGATAGCACCAAAGTCCATGATGGCCTGATTATAAAGACCCGCCCCCTGCCCCTCCCTGTTTAGGGCGGGGAGCAAGGATTGCGCCAGAGCGGTGAAGACCTTTTTGCCTTCTGTGGTGTTGATGGGGGTGTCGATGCCAAAATGACGAGCGAGGACACGATAGACATTGCCATCAACGACGGCAGCAGGTAGTCCGAAGGCGATGCTCCCGATGGCAGCAGCGGTATAGTCGCCCACACCCTTCAAACGTTTAATCTCTTCAAGTGTATCTGGGAAATGGCCGAGGGCCACGATTTGTTTGGCGGCAAAGTGCAAGTTGCGGGCGCGACTATAATAGCCCAGTCCCTGCCACTCGCGGAGCACCTCGTCTTCTGTAGCAGCAGCGAGATCCTCCACCGTTGGCCAGTGGTCCATGAAACGCTCCCAATAGTCCCAGCCCTGCTTCACCTGGGTCTGCTGGAGAATAATCTCCGAGAGCCAGATAGCGTATGGATCATGCGTCTGCCGCCAGGGCAGGTCACGTCCGTTCTCGCGAAACCAATTCAATAGCGTTTGCGCAAACTCCATCTACCCTTTTACTGTTCTGGGAACTGCTGATAGATACGAAGGTCGTAGTCAGAAGCCTTCGCAAAGATATACTCCATCACCTCACTGGTGTCGTGTTCATAGTCCAAGGCATTCTGGGCCTTCAGCCAGAACATAAACTCCACACAGCAGCCGGCCTGCGCAGCCTCTGCCTGACGCACAAGGACGGGTTTCTCTCCGACAACCTTTGGATTCTGCTTCAGCCACTCCTCTATATGCTGACGGAACTTCGTGATATTCGCCACACCGTCATCATCGACCTTCAGCGAACGGAAGTCAAAATAGACCTGTCTCGTCTGCTTGCGCCCCTCGTTCTCAATCATGCCCTGCCAGTTCTGGAAAGAACCATCGACAAGTGCCTGTGGCGATACGGTGACGACGGTATTGTCGAAGTTGCGCACCTTCACTGTGGTCAGAGTAATCTCTTCCACCTTACCGTTGGCACCCGCACTGGGCACGGTAATCCAGTCGCCGATGTGCAGCATATCATTGGATGCCAGACGGATGCCTGCCACCAGTCCCTTGATGGTATCCTGGAAGGCCAGCATCAGGATGGCCGAGGCTGCACCGAGTCCTGCCAGGAGCGTAGAAGGATCCTTATTGACGATGATGGAGATCACCACGATGACTGCGATGAAGATCATAACAATCTTTAGCACGCCACAGATGCTGTAGATATACTGTCGGCGCGACGACCGTGCCCCATGTTCCAGTTCTTTGAAGGAATCAATAAACACGATGACCGTCCGCGTCATCATCACCGTGAAGTAGATGGCCGTCAAACGTCCCACGATCTCTTCCACCTTCGGATACTCATAGAACACATGGGGCAAGAGAATCCAGATGACGATGGCTGGGATGATACGGCTGGCAGATGTCAGCACACGTTGACTGAAGATCACATCATCCCACTTCGCTTCGGTCTTTCTGGTAACCTTCAGGAGCACCGGCACCAGGAACTTCCTACATGCCCATCCTGCCAACCATGCCAGCAGGAAGGCAAGAATCACAAGTATCGCATAGCGAACTACGGGAACGTAGTCGGCTGCCAGTCCCGTCAGACTGATCATCTTCTCCAAATATATCTTAATAGCTTCCATATCTGTTAGGGTCACTCATGATTTCACATACCTGATCCTGGAAGTTGCGACCCTCGGCAATTTTCAGTACACCCTGGTTCATAATGCTGAAGGTCAGGATGTGTCCATTCGACGAGGTACAATAACCCGCTAATGTGGTGACACCCGTCACCGTTCCGGTCTTCGCCCTCACCCTACCGTTGGCCACCGACTTCACCATGCGCTTCTTCAGCGTACCGTCCTGTCCGGCCACTGGCAACGTGGGGAAGAGTTCCATATAGATGCCTCTATGACGGTAGGCATAGGTCAGCAACTTAACCATCAGTTCAGGCGTCACGTAATTATAGAGCGAGAGACCGCTACCGTCGGCTATCCTGTATTGGATATCCTTGACGCCCGCCTTGCCAAGCACCTCCTTGACGGCCTGTCGCCCGTGAGCAGCCGTAGCAGAACGGGAACTGATCGTCGATGCCACCTGGAAGAACACGGACTCTGCATAGAGATTGTCACTGTCCTTCATCATCGGCAAGAGAACCTGCCTGAGCGTGTGACTGCGTGTACAGATCGTCAGCGACTCTTTGGGCAGGTCACCCGTCGTACAGGGGGCATCTACCTCTATACCTGCAGCCCTGAGCATCTCCACGAAACGGCTCATGAACTCATCCTTGTGCGAGATGAGCAGAGGTGTCAGTTGCGGATTGTCGTCATCCCAGCACCAGCCCTCTCCCAGCAACGGTTCCTCCTTAAAAGAGGTAACGGCCACCAGTCGGCCACGGACGGCTTTCACACCCAGTCCGAGGACACTCTCCACAAAGGCATTCATGTCGATGGTATCGAACATTGGATCCATACCACCCACACAATACAGATCACCCACGAGTACACTGTCCTCCACTATGCCCGAGTAACGCAACGAGGTACGGAACTGATAGCTTGCGCCCAGACGGTCCAAGGCCGTGATGGCCGTCAGCAGCTTCATCGTCGAGGCAGGCCTGAGTGTCTGCTTCTCCCCACTTCTGTAGAGAATAGAGTCGGCTGTCAGGTCATACACCAGCAGTCCTAACTGCGATCTTTCAAAGAGCGGGTCCTGCGTCAGTGTATCGAGCCGCGCCTGCAGGTTCTGCGGCCAAGGCAGTCTCACCTCCACCGTATCCATCAACATTTGCTCGGTCTGCGCCTGCAAACCGAGCAACGAACAACCCGCTAAAAATATCGTTAATAAATATCTTTTCTGTTTTTTCAATGTTTAATCTTTAATGTTTCTAATTCCTACGGTACGTAGATACCAACTTCTGTATAGCCTTGTCCAACGACTCCGTAGGTTCTATGATATTGTACTTGTCCCAGTATGCAGAATCCAAGAAATACTCCACCTTGTCATAATACGCATCCCGCGAGTCGAAGGAGCCCCGACTGGCGATGGGCTGCACATTGTCTGAAGAGCTGTCAGTAACCACCATCTCACAGGTGGCCGTGAACGAGGTGGCGAAGAGACGCTTCTTCCAGTCACAGTTAAAGCGGAAGGTATTCCTCAGGTAACTGATACGCGTCACACCGTCCTCATAACGATAATCGACGACGCTTGACAACTCCCTCGGACGGAACCTCACACCCAGAGGTTTCTTCACCAGCATCGTCTGTGTGGCCTTGCCTCTGTCGCTCATGTCAAGGTCGAGTTCGATACGTGTAAAGGCCAACCTATCCATGTCGATATAGAGTTTGCCATGATAGAGGGCGTAGTCCGTCGATGTCTTAGGTTCCATCTTCACCACGTACTGCGGACGATCGTTGATATACTCAGGTATAGCCATCGAGAACTGATAGTAGTCGAGTTCTTCTTTGTTCAGGAGGAAGTCGCGGTTCTTCACCACATCCAGCATGACGGCCTGCACGGGACCGCCCATCACCTTCACACCCAGTGTATCGCCCTGTTTCTGACTCAGCAGGCGACGCCCCTTGACAATCGAAACCCTGTCGCGTCCTGTACCGCGGGTATAAGGTGTCTTATACAGATCCTCCACACCCTCGGCTACATAGATATAATGTTTACGCTTCATGGCCGTCTCACGGTAGAAGCCCTTCAACAACTCTGGCACGCGACTATAGTTGTCAGGGATTTTACTAATGGCGATATCCACCAACTCACGCGGGTCCTCATTCGTCACGACGATCTCCTTCAGTTGGATGACCGTCGGCTGCAGTCTTACCTTCAGTCCCTCCGTCTGTCCCTCAGAGATTCCCACCTGACGGGTCTTGTAACCCAGATGGGAGATCCTGACGCGCTCAGGCATCGTCTGAAGCTTCAGCGTGAACACACCATCCTCATTAGTCACCACAGAAATCTTACCAGCAGAGACACTCACCTGCCCCAAAGGAGCATTGGTCTTATCATCGACCACAACACCACTGACTACCACCTGCTGTGCCAGCACAGCCAGCGGAGCCATCAACAGAATAATTAGCCACAGTCTTTTCATCTTTGTCAATGTCTTGGTTTTGCCGCAAAGATACAAAAAAAATCGTCTGGATACAAATATTATCCAAAAAATTAATTACCTTTGCACCAATTAACATAAAATAGTCCTCATTATGGTGTATAAATACGACTTTCTCGTAATTGGTGCTGGCGTGGCAGGCATGAGTTACGCCCTGAAGGTGGCCCGTGCTAACAAGGGCCGTGTCTGTATGATCTGTAAGACCTCGCTCGACGAGGCAAACACCTCGTTCGCACAGGGGGGCGTGGCCTCCGTGACGAACCTCGAACTCGACAATTTCGACAAGCACATCGAGGACACGATGATAGCCGGCGACTACATCTCCGACCGTGCCGCCGTCGAACAGGTGGTGCGCAAGGCCCCAGAGCAGATCAAGGAACTCGTCAGCTGGGGTGTGAACTTCGACAAGAAAGAAGACGGCACCTTCGACCTGCACCGCGAGGGCGGACATTCCGAGTTCCGCATCCTCCATCATGCTGACGACACGGGTGCTGAGATCCAGCGCGGACTGATGGAGGCCGTACGTCGTGATCCGAACATTGAGATCAAGGAGAACCACTTCGCCGTGGAGATCATCACCCAGCACCACCTCGGTGCCAAGGTGACACGCCGTTCACCCTATATCAACTGCTATGGCGCCTATGTGCTCAATCCTGACACCCAGAAGGTGGATACCTATCTAAGTAAGGTGACGGTGATGTGCACAGGTGGCTGTGGCGCTGTCTATCTCACCACCTCGAACCCCGTCATTGCCACGGGTGACGGCATCGCCATGGTTTATCGCGCCAAGGGCACGGTGGCCGACATGGAGTTCGTACAGTTCCATCCCACGGTGCTCCATAATCCTAACGAGACCCACCCAGCCTACCTCATCACCGAGGCCATGCGCGGCTATGGTGGCATCTTGAAGTTGCCCAACGGTGAGGAGTTCATGCAGAAATACGACGAGCGTCTCTCGCTGGCCCCCCGCGACATCGTGGCCCGTGCCATCGACAAGGAGATGAAGATCCACGGTATCGACCACGTGTGCCTCGACGTCACCCATAAGGATCCTGCCGAGACGCGTCATCACTTCCCCAATATCTACCAGAAGTGTCTTAGTATCGGTATCGATATCACCACCGACTATATCCCCGTGCGCCCTGCGGCCCACTATATGTGTGGTGGTATCAAGGTCGATCTCAACGGTCAGACCAGCATCGAACGGCTCTACGCCCTCGGCGAGTGCTCCTGCACAGGTCTGCATGGTGGTAACCGTCTGGCCTCCAACTCACTCATCGAGGCCGTCGTCTATGCCGATGCCGCTGCCAAGAACTCGCTGGAGCATATCGAGTTCTACGACTACAACGAGAAGGTACCAGAGTGGAACGATGAGGGTACGATGACCAACGAGGAGAAGGTACTCATCACCCAGAGCGTGCGCGAGGTGAATCAGATCATGGCCAACTACGTGGGTATCGTGCGCAGCGACCTGCGCCTGCACCGTGCCTGGGACCGTCTCGACATGCTCTACGAGGAGACGGAGCGCCTCTTCAAGCGCGTGAAGGCCTCGAAGGATATCTGCGAACTGCGCAACATGATCAACGTGGGTTATCTCATCACCCGCTGGGCCCTGGAGCGCAAGGAGTGTCGTGGTCTCCACTTCACCACCGACTACCCCGTCCACGCCTACGACAAGTAAACAACCAAAACGATAAAGCTTATGAACAAAACTCCTACTCCCCATATCGGGGCCAAGTACGGTGAGATCGCTGAGACTGTGATCATGGCGGGCGATCCGCTGCGTGCGAAATTCATGGCCGAGAACTTCCTCGAGGATGCCGTGCAGTTTAATAACGTCCGTGGTATGCTGGGTTACACAGGCACTTACAAAGGCAAGCGCATCAGTGTGATGGGACACGGCATGGGCGGTCCCTCCATCGGTATCTACACCTACGAACTCTATAACTTCTATGGGGTGAAACAGATTATCCGTGTGGGATCAGCAGGTTCTATCAAAGAAGACCTGCACGTAGGCGACCTGGTGATTGCCATGGGTGCCTGCACGAACTCCAACTATGCCGCCCAGTATGAGCTGCCCGGTACCTTTGCCCCCATTGCCGACTTCGGCATGCTACGCCGTGCCGCAGAGACCTGCGACCGTCTGGGCTACCGTTACCAAGTGGGCAACGTATTGACGTCGGATACCTTCTATACAGAGAATCCGCACAACGAGAAATGGATCAATATGGGTGTGCTGGCTGTAGAGATGGAGATTGCCATTCTCTACATGAACGCAGCGCGGTCGGGCAACAAGGCCCTAGCCATCTGCACCGTTTCGGACCACATCATCACCGGCGAAGCAACAACGGCTGAAGAGCGTCAGTTGACCTTCACGAAGATGATGGATGTGGCCTTCTCAGTGATTTAGTTTTTTACATCGTAACTTCTACGACATGCTTGCCAGCGGAATAGGGAATCACCGTTCCGTTGACAGGCTGTCCGTCGAGTGTGATCTGCTTCACGCCCTTCTGCTGTCCGTTCGGATGGATGGTGATCTCGTAGTCAGCATCACGGAACTTCCGCTGAACGGTGTAGTCCGTGGCCGTCTCAGGCAGACAGGGATCGATGCGGATACCATCGTAGTCGGGTTTGATACCGAGGATGAACTCCGAAACGGTGTACCACATCCAGGCGGCCGTACCCGTGAGCCATGAGTTCTTACCCTCACCAGGCTTGTAGGCATCCTTACCAGCCACCATCTGGCAGTTCACGTAGGGTTCCACCTTATGCAGCGTCTGATACTTCTCCTCGACGTACGAAGGCAGGATCTTAGCGTAGTGGCTCCACGCGTCGTTACCGCGACCTGCGATACACTCGCCGATGATGACCCAGGGATTATTGTGGCAGAAGATACCAGCGTTCTCCTTGTAGCCCTCGGGGTATGAAGAGATCTCACCATACTCATAGATATACTTCGTAAAGGCGGGGTTGTTGAGCACCATACCATGCTCGCACTCCAGATATTTCTTGCAGGAGTCGAGCGACTTGGCCACCATACCGTCCTCAGCACCAATCTCAGCCATCGTACACCAGCCCTGGCTCTCGATGAAGATCTTAGCTTCCTCGCACTCGTTAGAGCCGATCTTACGACCATAGAAGTCGTAGGCGCGCAGATACCACTCACCGTCCCAGCCATGTTTCTTCACGGCCTCGATCATCGCATCAACAGCCGTTTGCATTCTTGCCGCTTCGGCGGCAAAGAATGCGGGGGTTAGTGGTGAGGGGTTAGTGGTTAGAGATTTGTCTGCGGCAGAAGTATTCTCTAACCCCTTACCTCTAACCTCTAACCTCTGGCAAAGATTAACATAATCTTTGCCAGTCACCACGAAGAGTCCTGCAATCATCAGCGACTCAGCCTTGGTGCCCTCAGAGACGTTCTCCGTAGTCTGGAAACTCTCGTTGGGATCCCACGAGAAGCAGTTCAGGTTCAGACAGTCGTTCCAGTCGGCACGGCCGATGAGCGGCAGCATGTGGGGACCGAGGTTCTTGATGACGTGATCCATCGAGATCTTCAGGTGCTCAAAGAGCGTGACCTCAGAGCCCGGTTGGTTGTCGAAGGGCACCATCTCGTCAAGGATAGAGAAGTCGCCCGTCTCCTTGATATAGGCCACCGTTCCGAAGATGAGCCAGCACGGGTCGTCGTTGAAGCCGCCACCGATATCATTATTGCCACGCTTGGTGAGGGGCTGGTACTGGTGGTAGCAGCCACCGTCAGGGAACTGTGTCGAGGCGATATCGATGATACGCTGACGGGCACGGGGCGGAATCTGATGGACGAAGCCCACGAGATCCTGGTTCGAATCGCGGAAGCCCATGCCACGGCCTACGCCACTCTCGAAGAACGAAGCCGAGCGCGAGAAGTTGAACGTCACCATGCACTGGTACTGGTTCCAGATGTTCACCATACGGTCGAGCTTATCATTACCCGTCTTCACCTTATATATATTAAGCAGGGCATCCCAGTAAGTGCAGAGTTCTGCAAAAGCCTTATCCACCTTCTCCGTGGTGTCGAGTTCAGCGATGAGGGCATGAGCCTTCTTCTTATTGATCACCTGCGGAGCAGCGAACTTCTTGTCCTGTTCATTCTCAATATAACCCAGCAGGAACACGAAGTCACGAGACTCACCTGGTTTCAGCGTCACCTCGATATAGTGCGAGGCGATGGGACTCCAGCCATGGGCGTGACTGTTGCGTGGCTTGCCCTCCATCACGGCCTGAGGATCAGCGAACTCGTTATAGAGGCCCACGAAGGTCTCACGGTCCGTATCATAGCCCTGGATATCAGCGTTCACATGATAGAACGCATAATGGTTACGACGCTCACGATACTCCGTCTTGTGGTAGATGGTCGATCCCTCGATCTCCACCTCACCAGTAGAGAAATTACGCTGAAAGTTCTCCATATCCGTAGCCGCATTCCAGAGACACCACTCCTCGAAGGAGAAGAGTTTCAGCGTCTTGGTCTCATTGCTCTGGTTAGCGAGTGTCAGTTTCTGCACCTCAGCCCACTTCTTCAGGGGCACGAAGAAGAGCACGCTGGCCTCCACCCCGTTCTTCTTACCCGTGATGCGGGTATAACTCATGCCATGACGGCACTCGTAGAAGTCGAGTGGTGTCTTACAGGGCTTCCAACCCGGGTTCCATACGGTGTCGCCATCCTTGATATAGAAGTAGCGACCACCATTGTCCATGGGCACGTTGTTGTAGCGATAACGGGTGATACGACGGAACTTGGCGTCCTTGTAGAAGCTGTAGCCGCCAGCCGTATTAGAAATCAGTGAGAAGAAGTCTTCATTGCCCAGATAGTTGATCCAGGGCCACGGGGTCTGCGGGTCTGTGATGACATACTCGCGATGCTGGTCGTCGAAATGACCGTAACGTTTCTGTTGTTCCATTGTTATTTTTAGTTAGTTGCAATTTTCTGGCAAAGTTAAGAAAAATAGTTGATAACCACAACACTTTTCTTGAGAAAAAATAAGTTTTGCAACATTTTTTTGGCTATGTGGCAGAAAAAGCGTACTTTTGCACAAAATTAGCAAAATCAGAAGACCTCATAGCGCAATGAAATACGCATTAGTGACAGGAGCCTCCCGTGGTATCGGGAAGGCGGTGGCTCTCCGACTGGCATCGGCAGGATGGCCCGTAGTGATCAATTTCCTGAGTAACAAGGAGGCTGCCCAGGCGGTGGCCGACGAGATAACGGCCGCTGGTGGCACAGCAGAGTTGCTCCCCTTCGACACCAGCGATCCCAAGGCTATCGAGGCCGCCCTCGACCAGTGGGAGGAACAACATCCCGACGACTGGTTCAGTGTACTGGTGAACAATGCGGGCATCCGTCGCGACAACGTGATGTTCATGATGAGCGACGAGGAGTGGAACAGTGTGCTTGGCACCACACTCAACGGTTACTTCTACATCACCCGTAAGTTGCTGAAGCACATGATGCCTCGCAAGCGTGGTGGCCGTATTATCAACATGGCCTCACTCTCAGGTGTGAAAGGTCTGCCAGGTCAGGCCAACTACAGTGCCGCCAAGGCTGCCATCATCGGTGCCACGAAGTCACTGGCCCAGGAGGTAGGACCACGTAACATCACTGTGAACGCCATTGCCCCCGGATTCATCGAGACAGATATGACCAAAGGACTGCCCGAGGATGACCTGAAGAAGAATATTCCCGTAGGACGTTTCGGCAAGCCTGAGGAAGTTGCAGCCCTCGTGGCTTTCCTCGCCTCCGACGAGGCCGCCTACATCACTGGTGAGGTGATTAATATTAACGGAGGACTTTATACATAAGTTGACAGATGAAAAGAGTGGTTATTACGGGCATAGGCATCTGGTCGTGCCTGGGAACAGACAGGGAAACAGTTAAGGAATCACTATATAACGGTAAGTCGGGCATTGGCATCGAACAGGAACGTTTGACCTACGGTTACCGTTCCGCCCTGACGGGTATCGTGGAAACGCCCGTCATCACCAAACAGATGCTGGACCGCCATACCCGTGCGGGCATGTCGGAAGAGGCACAGTACGCCTATATGGCCTCGCGCCAGGCTTTCGAGCAGGCTGGAATCTCCGACGAGTACCTGCGCCAGAACGAGGTAGGCTGTATCTTTGGCAACGACTCCTCAGCTAAGCCCGTCATCGAGTCAGCGAAACTCATGGCAGAGAAACACGACTCAGCGATGCTGGGCTACGGCAATATCTTCCAGTCGATGAACTCGACGGTGAACATGAACCTGAGTACGATCTTCCACCTGCGTGGTGTGAACTTCACCATCTCGGCCGCCTGTGCCAGTGGCAGTCACTCCATCGGACTGGGTTATATGATGATCCAACAGGGACTGCAAAGTATGGTGCTCTGTGGTGGTGCCCAAGAGACGAACTACTACGCCATGGCATCATTCGACGCACTGGGAGCCTTCTCCATCCGTATGGACGAACCTACGAAGGCCAGCCGTCCCTTCGACCGTGACCGTGACGGACTGGTACCCAGTGGTGGTGCTGCAGCCCTCGTACTGGAGGACTACGACCACGCCATCGCCCGTGGGGCCACGATCCTCGCCGAAGTACTTGGCTACGGTTTCTCGAGCAATGGCGGTGGCATCTCGGAGCCCAGCGACGACGGTAGTGTGACGGCCATGACACGCGCCATGAAGGATGCCGGTGTCGTAGCCGACGATATCGACTATATAAACGCCCACGCCACCTCGACGCATCAGGGTGATATGTTTGAGGCCATCGCCTTAGGCAGGATGTTCCAAGGCCAGCGTGCCCTCATCAGTTCCACCAAGTCGATGACAGGTCATGAGTGCTGGATGGCTGGTGCCTCGGAGATCGTCTATTCCATCCTGATGATGCAGAACAATTTCGTGGCACCCAACATCAACTTCGAGAACCCCGACGAGCATTCCGAGAAACTGAACCTCGCCACGAAGACCATCGACATGGAGGTGAACACCGTGCTGAGCAACTCCTTCGGCTTCGGTGGTACCAATAGTGCATTAGTGATCAGAAAACTATAGTATTAACTTAAAAACCCCTATGACAATGAAAAAACTAATGACCCTGGCAGTGCTGTTGGTAATGGCATTGACCGCTTCCGCCAAAGGCGGCGACTTGAACATCGTAAACGGTAGTCTGACAGCTTTGAAAGATGCAGGCAAGACCGTCATTGTATCATTCGACTACAACGGTGCCACGATTGAAGGACAGCCCGTCATGGAATATCTGAAGGGACGTGGCGAACAGAATGTCAAGGACTGGCCCAACGATAATAAGGAGGTTGCCAAGAAATTCGTGGAGGCATTCAACAAAAACAACAAGAAAGGTGCCCAGGTCGTCAACGGCGACAAGGGCGACTATAAGATAGTAATCAAGGCAGAGAAGTTGGAC
>JAFYPG010000132.1 GCA_017547605.1 Prevotella sp. | reverse complement strand
GCTGACGCCCACCTCGTCGGCAATCGAGCGGAAGGTGTCGCCCTTACGCGCGATGACATAGTAGTTCTTGTTAAAGAAACTGATAGGATGCCCCATACCGCCCGCAACATGATCCTTCGCACGGTCGGCCATGAACTTGTCGTAGTCCTTGGCCCTGTCATATTCATAGAGTTTATAGAGCTGGATGATCTCTATCAATTTGCTGGCGTACTGGGGATTTGTGGCATAACCTGCGGCCTTCAGTCCTTTGGCCCAGCCCTTATAGTCGGTCTGCTTCAAGTCAAACAACGACTGGTAGCGACGGCCGTTGACCAGGAACAGAGAGTGATCCTCATACGACTCATAGGCAGAATCGTAGGCACGGAAGCACTCGTTGCGCTCATCATCATCATGATAGCTGGTGCGCCCCGTCCATCCGTGACACTTGATGCCAAAGTGGTTGTTGGCCCTGCGGGTGAGTTCGCTCCGCCCCGCCCCACTCTCGAAGGCACCCTGCGCCAGGGTGATCGAGGCAGGAATATGATACTTGAGCATCTGCTCGATGGCAATGTCCTTATATTGGTCGAAATATTGCTGGTAGGCCTGGTTCCATTTGATCTGGGCAGAGACGCACAGGGATGCAAACAGGGATATGATGACGAAATATTTTCTCATATTTGCGATTAATTTCTGCAAAAGTAGTGATATTTCTCGAATAATTCGTATATTTGCCGAAAAATATCGCAATTTATGGAAGAACTTGAACTGAAATCCGTCATTAAAGTCTGTCAACCCGAGGAACTGACCGCCGAAGAGCAGCATCTGATCGAACTGGCCATCGAGGCCACGCAGCGCAGTTACGCGCCCTACTCCAACTTCCATGTGGGCGCTGCCGTCAGACTGGAGAACGGTGTCGAGGTGATCGGCTGTAACCAGGAGAATGCCGCCTATCCGTCGGGACTCTGTGCGGAGCGCACGGCCCTGTTCTCGGCCGGTGCCCAGTATCCGGATGTGGGCGTAGAGATGCTGGCGATCGCCGCCCGTGGCACTGACGGTGAACTGCAGGAGGAGCCCGTGGGGCCCTGTGGCAGTTGCCGACAGGTGATCATCGAGTCGGAAACGCGCGCTAAGCATCCCATCCGTATCCTGCTCTACGGACGGAAATGCGTGTATGTCATTGAGGGAATCCGACAACTGATGCCGCTGTCGTTCAGTGAGTTCTAAGCACTAATAGCACCCCAGTCCCTGTGCCGTTGACAGGGAGTCGAGGTGGAAATCATACTTCAGATTATCTTCGTCGATCAGTACGAAGTGCTTCGTGCCCTGGATGGAGTCCTTCGGGGTCTCCCAGATAATACTATCAAAATGTACGGAGTCATCGGCAACCGCTGGGGTACGGAGCAGACACTGACTGAATCCGAAGTCGAAGGGTACCTCTTTGCTCTTCACCTCGCCCATCACCACATCATCCTCATAACCCGTCATGATGGAACCTACACAATAAAGACTCAACAGAGGAATATCCACCGTATCACGATAGTTGGCGAAGCGGAAGGCAGCCCCGCGATCGGCGGAGAATGGGTAGAACTGCGCGAAGGTGCAATAGCTGATTTCCGCGATTCCTCCGATGATGGAGATACAGTCGCCACCCGTGTTCGTCAACTGACAATGATCGAGACTGATATGTGAGTTGATGGCTTCGAGACCCTTTCCCACACAGTTATGGATGACACCATACTGCATCGTCAGACGGTAGCCTACGGTATCCAAGGCCGCCGAATCACAGACAATGCCGTAGTTGGCATTACGGATCTCCGTCTTCAACAGTTCGTTATCCTTTGAGGACTCATAGAAACGGACACCCTGCCACTGCCCGCTCACACGATCGTAAGGTAGATAGTCGAACATATAGTCGAGACGGTCGCCGCGCATCAGACAGTTCTCCGTCTTCAGTGTGCCATAGACATCAAGACCCGAACTGTCGTGGAAGAAGAGCGTGGTATTGCGGATGGTCAGCGTCACACCCTGAGCGACCTGCATGGTGCCGTAGATCACCAAGGGGATGTCGGACTCGATCACGGAGTCAGCCTTAATCTCTGGGTCATAGAGTTTTCGGGCGTCCCACGCCCAGGCCTGCAGGCACACCTTCTGTTCGGTACCACTCTCCAACAGGAACACCAGATCGTCCTCCACCAACTTTGGCTCTGTCTGACGGGTCTCCGTAGCGGTGAGTTCGACAAAGACGAGGATACTATCGTTCTTGCGGATCTCCACGTCACTGGTCTGGGAGCCATTGGAATTATCGAGATAGACACCATCGACATTCACGCGGAAGCCAGACTGGTTGCCGCGACGCAACTTCACCGTCGAGAGTCGGATGCCGTCATCGTTCTGGTTATGCACCCAGAAGGCGTAGGTTGAAGAAGGCGTACGACTGAAGACGGTGTCCATCTGCAAGGTATCCACAGAGAACGTCAGTCGCAGACCCGTGCTCGTAGAGAACGAGTCATCATCCTCACAGGCCACCAGCGCCAAAAGTATCGCGAAGAAATAAAAAATCCGTTTCATCATCTGATAAAACGGATTCTTATGGGATTTATTGTATCCTTACTTGCCGAAATAGCGCTTCAGCAGTCCTGCGAAACCTGCACCATGACGGGCCTCGTCCTTGGCCATCTCGTGAACGGTGTCGTGGATAGCGTCGAAACCAGCGGCCTTGGCGTTCTTGGCGATGCGGAACTTATCCTCGCAGGCACCAGCCTCAGCAGCAGCACGCTTCTCGAGGTTCGTCTTGGTGTCCCATACGCACTCACCCAACAACTCTGCAAAACGAGAGGCGTGGTCGGCCTCCTCGAAAGCATAACGCTTGAAAGCCTCAGCGATCTCGGGATAGCCCTCGCGGTCAGCCTGACGGGCCATGGCCAGATACATACCTACCTCACCGCACTCGCCATTGAAATGGTTGCGCAGGTCATCGATCATCTCTTGTGACACACCCTCGGGTTTACCGTCGCCGATCTTATGAACGGTAGCGTATGTCATATCGGCATCGTCCTTGAGTTCAGAGAACTTAGAAGCAGGAGCCTTACAGATGGGGCACTTCTCGGGAGCAGCGTCGCCTTCATAGATATATCCACAAACGGCGCAAATGAACTTTTTCTTCATAATCGTATTTGCTTTTTAGTTATTAATAATGTGATAATTGCGTTAGTTAAAACTTCTGTTTGCAAATATAAGCATAAAAAACAAATCCCGCAAGTATTT
>JAFYPG010000131.1 GCA_017547605.1 Prevotella sp. | reverse complement strand
TATTGACGATAGTATCGTTCGTGGCACTACCTTGAAGGAGAGTATCTTCAAGATCCTCGACCGTCTGCATCCCAGGAAGATCGTGATGGTGTCGAGTTCGCCCCAGATCCGCTATCCCGACTACTACGGCATCGACATGTCACGGCTGGAGGAGTTCTGCGCCTTCCGCGCCACGATGGCACTCATCGAGGAACGTGGTATGTGGCAACTGGTCAATGACACCTATCTGGCCTGTAAGGCGGAACTTACAAAGAAAGACCCCTCATCGTTGTGTAATCAGGTTCGCAGGATATACGAACCCTTTACGGTGGAGGAGATCAATCAGAAGATTGTGGAGATGCTGCGTCCTGAGGGTATGCAGACGCCTGTTGAACTCGTCTTCCAAAGCATCGAGGGCCTGCATGAGGCTTGTCCGAACCACCCAGGCGACTGGTATTTCACGGGTCGTTATCCGACTCCCGGTGGTACGAGACTCGTCAATCAGTCGTTCGTCAATTACGTAGATAAGAAACTGAAATTATCTTAGCCATTGCCTGATGCGGTCCAGGGCCTCCTCTGTCTTCTCGTGACTGCCGAAGGCAGTGAAGCGTACATAGCCCTCGCCACTGGGTCCGAAGCCGACACCTGGGGTGCATACCACGTGGGCACCATAGAGCATCTCCTCGAAGAACTTCCAACTGCTGCTGGTCTGGGGTGTCCTCACCCAGATATAGGGGGCGTTCTCACCGCCATAGCATTCGAAGCCGAGTGAACGGAGGGTACTGAGCATCTTCTGTGCGTTCTGCATATAGTAGGCAATGGTGGTCTTGATCTGTTCCTTGCCATCAGGGGTGTAGGTGGCCTCGGCGGCGCGCTGGGAGATATAGCTGGTGCCATTGAACTTCGTGCACTGGCGACGGTTCCACAGGGGATTCAGGGGGATGCGCTCACCTGTGAGGGTGGCGGCTGTCACCTCCTTAGGTACGACGGTATAGCCGCAGCGTACACCTGTGAAACCGGCCGTCTTGGAATAGCTGTGGAACTCAATGGCGCACTTCCTTGCACCCCTGATCTCATAGATGCTGTGGGGGATGCTGTCATCCTGGATGTAGGCCTGGTAGGCGGCATCGTAGAAGATGAGCGTGTCGTTCTTCAGGGCATAGTTCACCCACTTGCGTAGTTCGTCCTTGGAGATGACGGTACCCGTGGGGTTGTTGGGGTAGCACAGGTAGATCACATCCACACGACGGTCTGGGATCTCTGGCACGAAGTTGTTCTCCGCTGTGCATGGCATATACAAGACATTCGACCACTTCCCCTGTTCATCCTGCACACCTGCGCGCCCGATCATCACGTTCGAGTCGATATAGACGGGATAGATGGGATCCGTCACGCCAATGGAGTTGTCCCAGCGGATGAGTTCCTGGATATTGCCTGTATCGCTCTTGGCACCGTCGTTGACGAAGATCTCGTTGATGTCAAGGTGGATGCCACGTGGCAGGAAGTCGTTCTTCAGGATCGCCTCGCGCAGGAAGTCGTAGCCCTGCTCTGGGCCATAGCCCCTGAAACCTTGCTGGGTGGCCATCTCGTCGGCAGCCTTGTGGATGGCCTCGATGACGGCGGGCGCCAACGGTTGTGTCACGTCGCCGATACCCAGACTGATCACGTCGGCCTTCGGGTGGGTGGTCTTGAAGGCATTCACCTTTTTGGCGATATCTGCAAACAGGTAGTTGTTCGGCAGTTTCAGGAAATGGTCGTTTACTAATGCCATAATATTTCTTTCTTTTTGGGATGAAGTTTGTCTGATTCTGTTGCAAAGGTAAGCCGTTTTGGAAGAAAACCCAAGAAATAGCGAACTTTTTTAATCTTCTTTTCTTTAATTTGTAACAAATTGTAAGCAAAAACCATACTTTTGCTTTTAAATTGTAATCATTTTGTAGGATATGGTGACGCGAAAGGGGATGGAACAGAAAAAAATCCCTTATAATTTGGCAATCTGCGCCATTTTGCGTACTTTTGCACCCGAATAAACGAAAGTGATTATGCAGACAAACAGTCATTTATCGCGACTCATCCACGATCAGGCCAAGAAATACGGTGATCGCGAGGTGCTGATTTATAAGGATTTTGGCGGTTCGGAGTGGAAGTCCTATTCCTGGAATCAGTTCTCGGACATGGTGAAGAAAGTATCGAACGCCATGCTTAACCTGGGTGTGAAGGTACAGGAAAATGTGGGCGTGTTCTCGCAGAACTCGGCCCAGTATCTTTTCTGTGATTTCGGCGCATGGGGCATCCGTGCGGTGACCATCCCCTTCTACGCCACGAGTTCGGAACAGCAGATCCAGTTCATGGTCAGCGATGCGAAGGTGCGTTTTCTGTTTGTCGGCGAGCAGGAGCAGTACGACAAGGCGCGTCGCATCTTCTCCACCTGTGGTACGCTGGAGCGCATCATCATCTTCGACAAGAATGTGCGTATCGCAGAACACGATGCCAACGCCATGTACTTCGACGACTTCCTGAAGTTGGGCGATAACTATCCCCGTCAGACGGAAGTGGAGTCGCTGCAGGCCCAGGCCTCGATGGACGACATTGCCAATATCCTCTATACCAGTGGTACGACAGGTGACTCGAAGGGCGTGATCCTGACCTGTGGACAGTATTCCGCTGCCATGATCGCCAACGATAAGTGTGTGCCCGTAGGGGAGAACGACCGTGTGCTGAACTTCCTGCCCTTTACCCATATCTTCGAGAAGGGATGGAAGATCCTGTGTCTGACGGAGGGTGCCCGTCTGATCATCAACACTTATCCCTTGGAGGTGCAGCAGTCGATGAAGGAGACGCATCCCACATGTATGTCGAGTGTGCCCCGTTTCTGGGAGAAGGTGTATATGGGTGTGCTCGAGCAGATCGACAAGGCCAGTGCACCGAAGCGTAAACTTTTCCAGCATGCACTGAGCGTCGGCAAGAAGCATAACATTGACTATATCTCGAAGGGTAAGCGTCCGCCGTTGGCCCTCCATCTGGAATATGAGATGCTGAACAAGACGGTGTTCTCGCTCGTCCGCAAGGAACTGGGACTGGAGAACGCGCATTTCTTCCCTACGGCAGGTGCCACGGTGAACCCGAAGGTTGAGGAGTTCGTGCATGCCATCGGCATCAACATGGTGGTGGGCTATGGTCTGACGGAGAGTCTGGCCACAGTGTCATGTAACCATCTGGGCGAGCCTTATACCGTGGGTGGCGTGGGTATCCCTATCGAGGGCATCGACATCAAGATCAGCGACGAGGGTGAGGTGCTGTTGAAGGGTCCGACGATCACGAAGGGCTACTATAACCGTGAGGACCTGACCAAACAAGCCTTCACAGAAGACGGCTACTTCAAGACGGGCGACTCTGGCTATCTGAAGGATGGTGAGTTGTTCCTGAAGGAGCGTATCAAGGATCTCTATAAGACCTCCAACGGCAAGTATATCGCACCTCAGATGATCGAGTCGAAACTGCTCGTGGATAAATACATAGATCAGATCTGTATTATCGCTGACCAGCGTAAGTTCGTGTCGGCCCTGATCATCCCTGTCTATTCTCTGTTGGAGGAATATGCCCGTGAACATCAGATACCGTTCGAGAACCGCGAGCAACTCTGTGCCGATGAGAAGATCAACGAGATGATGAAGGAGCGTATCGACACCCTGCAGCAACAGTTGGCGCACTATGAACAGATCAAGCGCTTCACCTTGTTGCCTAATCACTTCTCGATGGAGAAGGGTGAGTTGACGAATACGCTGAAGATCCGTCGCCGTGTGCTCAACGAGAACTACAAGCGCGAAATCGATAAGATGTACGAGGAATAATTAGGAATTAGAAATTAGATATTAGGAATTTTGATTACTCAGGATCAACTGAAAGATGTCTTAGAGCGTGCCGATGCCTTGTATCGGTATCTCGAGATCGACAAGAAAAAGATAGAATACGAGGAGGAAGACCTCCGTACCCAGGCTCCTGACTTCTGGGAAGACCGTAAAAGGGCCGAGGAGCAGATGAAGAAGGTGAAGGGCATCAAGAAGTGGATTGATGGCTACAACGAGGTGCGTACCATGGCCGACGAACTGCAACTGGCCTTCGACTTCTACAAGGAGGAGATGGTGACCGAAGAGGAGGTCGATGAGAACTACGCCAAGGCTGTCAAGGCCATCGAGGATCTGGAACTGATGAATATGCTCCGTCAGAAGGAGGATCCGATGGATGCTGTGCTGAAGATCAACAGTGGTGCTGGTGGTACGGAGGCGCAGGACTGGGCACAGATGCTGATGCGTATGTATATGCGTTGGGCTGAGGCCCACGGTCATAAGGTGACGGTGTCGAACCTGTTGGAAGGCGACGATGCGGGTATCAAGAGTGTGACCATGCAGATCGAGGGTGGTGAGTATGCCTACGGTTATCTGAAGAGTGAGAACGGGGTGCATCGTCTGGTGCGCGTGTCGCCCTTCAATGCCCAGGGAAAGCGTATGACCTCTTTCGCCTCGGTGTTTGTCTCACCGCTTGTCGATGATACCATCGAGGTGTATGTCGATCCCGCCAAACTCTCTTGGGATACCTTCCGCTCGTCAGGTGCTGGTGGACAGAACGTGAACAAGGTGGAGTCGGGTGTCCGTCTGCGCTATTGGTACACCGATCCTGATACGGGCGAGGAAGAGGAGATCCTCATTGAGAATACGGAGACCCGTGATCAGCCGAAGAACAAGGAGCGCGCCATGACGCTGCTGAAGTCGCAGCTCTACGACCGTGCCATGAAGAAGCGCCTGGAGGCCCAGGCTAAGATCGAGGCTGGCAAGAAGAAGATAGAGTGGGGCAGTCAGATCCGTTCGTATGTCTTCGATGACCGTCGCGTGAAGGATCATCGTACCAACTATCAGACCACCGATGTCGATGCCGTGATGGATGGTAAGATCGATGGCTTCATCAAAGCCTACCTCATGGAATTCCCATCCCTTGAAGAGGAAAATTAGGAATTAGAAATGAGGAATTAGAAATTGTGATTACCTTGTTATGCTGAGAAAACCAGAGAATGTCATCGTGAAGAAAACTGAAGATTTCAGTGACAGGATTATCAAGATGTACAAGTATCTGCAATTGAAGCAAGAGGGTAATAGAGATATTTTGAAGCAGGTCTTACGAAGTGGTACAAGCATAGGGGCCAATACGGCAGAAAGCCAATTTGCGCAGAGTGATGCAGACTTCTTTACAAAGTTGACTATAGCCTTGAAGGAGGCTAATGAGACTAAATACTGGTTAAAGCGTCTATATACAGGGGATTATTTGACTGAAACGGAATACAACTCGATAATAAAAGATAACGAAGAGATAATTAGTATATTAGTAAAAATCACAGGAACATTGAAGCAGAGGATGCAGAAGTAATCATAATTTCTAATTCCTCATTTCTAATTCCTCATTAAAATTTTGATCTATGGCTCAAATTGCAAAAGCATCTAAGGCTACCCAGAAGAAGGAAGCCTATCAGAAGAAACAGGAAGACAGTGGCAAGAAAGTGCTGGAGTGGATCTTCGGTGTATTGGTATTCTTGGCTGTTCTGTTTGTCATCTATTCTATTTTCATCGTTTCTTAATGAGTGGACTGGAGATAGAACGTAAGTTCCTTGTCCGTAACGATGATTACAAGCGGCAGGCTATCAGTAGCAGCCACATTCAACAAGGTTATATCTGCAGTGGTCACGGTCGTACCGTCAGGGTGCGCATCCGTGACAACCGCGGATATCTGACC
>JAFYPG010000130.1 GCA_017547605.1 Prevotella sp. | reverse complement strand
GGAGAATCCCCGACGACTGAGCTCACGCTTACAGATGGCATGGAGCTCTTGCGCACTGCAGTCGTGGAGCTCGAGCATCTTCGTGAAACGGCTGCGGCCGCTTTTCTTCTTCTGGAAGTAATACTCCACCTGGTTCTTCTCGCCGGCGAAGATGACGATAGGATAGGTGTACCAGTCGGCAGAGAGGTCGCGCTCCCAGTCCTCCATCATACTCATCAGACGGTCGATGGGCGTGATATGCTCCGTATCGGTCATGAGCAGGTGGCAGTTGTCGATGACGAGCAACTGCCCTTTCATATCATCGAGTCCACGCTCGGAGAGACTATTGATCCACTGGTTATATTCTGAGGCATCGACCTTCTTCAGATGGGGATTGGTGAGGATGCCATTGGCTAAGAACAACTGGTGGATGAGGTTGATGACAAACGTCTTACCTGTTCCGCTGTTGCCGAGTACGAGCATATCCATCTCAGGACGCTGGCGCAAGCGGCCCTCCTGTTTTGAGGCGGTGTAGAAGGTCACGAGGCGCTGTACCTCTTCAAGCACAGACTCCTTGCCGACGGCCTCTGCCATGAGCGACTCCACGTCGATCTTCGGCGTCGGGGGCGCAGGAGTCGGCTGTACTGGTGCTGGCTGCACACCAACGGGCATCTCGGGCTGTCGCGTGCCGCAGTAGGTACAGAATTTGGCGGTATCGGCCAGCTCATGCTGGCACTTAATACATCTTTTCATATCCTAATCTTATTGGTTATATCTGTTTAATGGGCGCCAGGGAATATTAAGATCCACAGACTCGCCAAAGCTCTTCACAAGACGGTCGCCCTCCTCGGCATGAACCACCTCACGGCCGTCGAGTTCGTAGTGATCCACCATCTCATCGGTCTCGAAGTTATATTCCTGTTGGTTCGCGATATAGTGCTTCGGACGACTGTTCTCAAGCAGGGTCCAGTCGATAAGGAAGCAACCTGTGCCACAGCCGCCAGCACTACCCACGGCCTTCGGGGGATAGAAATTCAGCGAACGCTTGTAATCTTTAGCGGCGATGAGTTCGTATTTACCATCATAAAGGGCAAAGACGGCCTGATAGTCGTCGCTCTCAGAGCCGAGCATCAGTTCGGGTGAACCGTCGCGGTCGATGTCGATGATGGCATAGCGGGTGACAGGATGCTCACCGTCCATCATGGCCTGGTCACTGTACTCATCCCACATCTTGTTGATATTCTCAATCTCCACACGCTCGCGTCCGGGCTTCATACCATCCCAGTCATAGACATGGTTGATGGCGAACATGGCGTTGATATAGTATTCCGTTATTTTCATGTCCTTACCATGCTGGGGCAGAGTGATATGAACGATGCCCTCAGGATGATTCGGCGCAAAGAGACGGTCGAGACTCTTTTCGGGTTTCAGGATGCCCGTGGCAGGATCCAGATCGTAGAAAGCCACAAAGGCCTTTACCTGAGAAGACTGTTGCTCGAAAGCAATGGCGAAGAGCTTATGACCATTCGAGCGCTTCCACACACAGGCCTGCATAGATTCACTCGAGGCATCGTCGCTACCCTCGGCAAAACTGGCGAAGCCATTGGGACGGTCAAGTGTGATGAGCCATTTCTGCTGATCGGCAGGGCGCGACACATCCTGTAGGAACTCGCCGCCACTGTAAGTGGGATAATTGAGATTGAACATACCTACCAGATCAAGGATACCACCATTCTTCGGACCTTGGATGTTCTTCGTCTGCCACTGAGCCTGAAGTTCGTCGATGGTCATGCGTGTCTGGGCAGAAACCGTCAGTGCCAACATGGCACATATTAAGATGAAACCTTTTTTCATATCTTTACTTTGTTTATTGTATTTCATTCCACCAGATGGCGATGTCGTTCACTTCGGGCAGTGAGGCCATATAGCGCTTACCTGCCTCCTTGTCCATGGGCTTGCCGTCGAAAGAGCACTCGTCGATCTCGCCGTAGATCTCCAAGGCCGTGAAGCGGTGGATCACCTGACTGTTCTTCAACTCAAAGACCTGTGTATAGATCGATGGACCGCCAGCAGAGCCGGAAATCCTCAGATAGCCCACACCGTCACGACTGCGGAGGATAGTGGGGTGCAGACGGCCATTCTCCGTGGCGATAAGCTTGAACTCCCCTTTATGACGGGTGAAGAAGGCACCATGCTTGTCGTCTTTGTCACGCAGCCAGATCTCCTCAGTATCGTCGTTGTCGATCCAAAGATAGCGGTATTTCGAGAGGGTAAAGTCTTTGTTCTCCTGGGAATCATCAGCCACAAAGAGTTTCTGCAACAGGGCGATGTCCTTTTTCCAGAGGGGTGTCTGCTCGTCGATCATCGAGTGATAACCTTCATAGACCTCGCGCTCGAGTTTGCCGTCGCGGATATAGAATATACCTACCGTACAACTCTCTGGTGCCCAGTGGATGAAACAGAGTTCTGGACCATTGGGGCCCTCGAAGGCTGCGGGGAAGGAACTGGAGATATACTCACCCTCGTCATCCACATTCCACGTGGGCATGCCATCATAGACATAACCTTCAACAGGATAGGAATAGACCTTGTCGCCATCGGTGAGCACCTCGAGGGCGAGGGCTTTCTGACGCTCCTCGTTGTACTCCTTCACTGTCTTATAGACACCCTTGAATTGAAGGACACCATAGGTATAACGGTCGTTGTAACGGCAAACAGCCTCTGAACGCTGGCACTTCATGCCATACTCCTGTTCCAACTGTTTGATGACAGAGGCAGGTAGCGGGTTCGACTTGTCGAAAGGGGAGAGGAGCTTTTGCTTCATCAGTGTTCTCGACTGGAGATAGCTGTCGGTGACCACGATGTTCATCCTTCCCATGTCTTTTTGCTGGTCTTTAGGATTGACAAAGGCATAGCGCAGACCTGGAGAGGGAATAGACGCACGGCTATGCAGTTCACCGGGATACATCTCCTCGCCATCGGGGTTCTTCAATTGTTCGCCGATAAACCTAATATCTGCTATCTTGTTCTCGTCCACGAGCATTTTCGTATATTGGGCGGCATTGCGCCGGAAGCCCTCCTGGAGTGACCACGACTGGTGCATGCCGTCAAAATACTCGGCATTATCCTTGTCCTTCTGAGGTTCCTTGATGTCTGTCCAATAGACCATCTGTATATAATTCTTGTCGAGACAATAGAGGAACATGGGCTTGGGCGTGGTGTCTTGCGGCTCCTCAGCGATAGCCACACTATCGAGGAGAGTAGAGTCAGCGTCAGACTCCGATGTCTGCATCTTGTTGTTCTTACAGGCTGCCATCACACAGAGTGAACAGATGGCGAGAATGATCAGTTTCTTCATAGTTTGTTGTCATTATTGTTTCACCTTAATATATACCCCCTCGAAAGAGGCGCCAGCACCGAAGCAGTCGAGTGTATTGTAATCCGTGATGGTCTGCAACACCACGAAACGGGGGAAGAATTTGGCACGGAAACCATAGCCGCACTCATTGACATCGCGGTATTCGAACACGTTGTCCTTGAGTACGGCAGGACGGTCATCGCCACTCCTGCCCTCGGCGATGTTATGACGTATGTTACCACATTCGAAGTGTACCTTGTTCTTACCAGCGCCACGGAAAGAAATATGTCCGCCCACCATGGACTGATAGTTCTGATTCCACTGCTGGAAGGAGTACTCGCGGCCGATGTTACCAGGATCCTCAGGCGTAAGCACGGACTTCGTAAACCATTTAGGCATCTCCTGGCTAAAATGCAAATCCGTCATCTTCATGGCCTTCTCTGTCTTGGGATTGGTCCAGGTACCTTCCATCTCTGAGAAGTAATCGCACTTCACAGGTGTCTGCAAAAAGATATTGCCCGTGATGATACCATCGGACTGGTATTCGTCGAGTTGATAGTATTGTTTGTCTCCATATCGGGTGACACTGCCCACAATGAGGATAGGCGCCGGCGTCTTGGCCTTAGGATAATAGATGTAGCCGGCGATGATATCGTCGTCAGTGCGCTGGAATACGATGTTAACAGGGATACGCCCGTCGAGTTTGGCATCGAAACGGTAACAGGGATAATTGAGCAAACCCTCGAAACTGACATATTCGTCGCCCTCGATGGCCCAGGTGTTTGTGAGGTATTCCTGTAGTTTGTTGCCCTGCCAACGATAATAGGTCGTTACCCTGTGGTCAGGACCTGCGCTGAGCGTTGTCTGGATGTATTCCTTCTCTTCATCTACCACCGGCTCGCCAATCTCACCATAGCCTTCTGCCTCTACGAAAGCATGCAGAGACTGGTCCCAAAGCAGTGCCTCGTGATGGGTGTTATTGGCAAAGCCGCCCATATAGCCGAGATAGATATCTGCATCAGGATAGCCATCGAAGTTAAGGTCAGACTCTGAGACGGTTCCTACATACTTAGCCAAGTCCTCGGAGAGGGCAGGTTCTAGTTCGTAGGTCATCTCCTTGATAAGTTTCTTGCCTACATAGGCACCCACCTTGACTTCCGATACTTCGCCCTCAGCGTTCTTGATCTTCTCGCTCTTGAAGGTGAAGTCCTTCCGCTCATACGTCTGAGCCTGTGCACCTGTTGCGACGCACAGCCAGAGTGCGACGACAGTCATGATGGTCAACAATTTCTTCATCTCAGCTTGTAGGCTTTCATGATCTCATTGATCTTCTGGTCTATCTGTCGGGCTAGTGCGACATTAATTTCGTCGTTGGTCTTAATTGACAGCACATTACCTGCAGCAGCCAGGACAGAACCTGCCTCGATCTGATTTGCATCGAGTTCTTCCTTCAAACAAGTAAAGAGTTGACGCACTTCTTCGTCAGTGACACTGTAGTTCCACTTCATGGCATCCTCTATGCTGACGCGATGGACACCCTGGTTATGGGAACAATCCACAGGGATGATCTCCACATCGGGACAGGTCTTGATGATCTGCGCCAATTGACCCACATTGTCACGATAAGATTTCACCAGATAGTCGAGGGCTGTATAGCGCCAAGTGGATTTCCCACGATTCAGACAGTTTTTATAACTGGTCAGTACATCGTTATAGACAGGTACGATGGTGATCTTTTCCATCCCCAGTTCCTTGGCTTTCTTCACAACGCTCTCCAAACGGTCACCCCCCGTGAGGGCGGCATCATACACCAGACCTACCTTCTTCAGGTTCAACTGGCGCACAGCGGTGCTCTTGCCACTGGCGGGAGGTCCTGTGACGATGGCAAGGTCTTTGTTCCCTGCCCGCAAGGCCTTCTGCACCATACGCTCAAAGACGGCATCGACCACCAACTGTTCTGCCTCCTGATAATCGGTGGCATTAGGACCAGTATATCCCAAGGGGCGGAACAGGGCGCGCACCTCGTCAGGATCCAGCGTGTTACCTGCGGAGCCTAGATACTTATCCACTAACAGGGTCATACGAGGTTTCGCCCACTCCGCAGCAGCCTTCCCTATGAGTTGAGGCTGCGGTGCCTCAATCGTGTAAGGAGCAGGATTGGGATTGATACGGTTATGACGGCGGATATCCATCAACTTCTCTTCTGCGAAATAGGTGTCGCCAGGCAACTGGTAACGGGCATTGCCTGCAGGATCGGGGGTAAAGAGCATCAGCGACTCCTCGCCCTTATCCACGAACTTCACCCAACCACGGGGCGACATATTGTAAGCCTCGTCGCCTAGCACGGCATTCACCAGACAGTTGGTGTCCCACATGCGCTGACCTGTGTCGCAAGTGTAATTGGTATAGACTGCCTTGATGGGATTCTGCTCCGTTGAAGAGAGATCCACCAGCACATCCTGTGGCTGGTAATTCATCAAATCACCGATATTGCTAGGTGACATGATGAGGTCAACATTCGTTGGCAACTTATCGTAGAAGATGGCCGACTGCTTGGAGGCGGCACGCATGTTGTAGCCGCTCAGACTGTCACCGCTCTCGAAACGTCCTGACTGGATATAGACAGACCTGACTTTCTGTCCGAAGAGATCCAGACCACTCAGTTGAGAATATTCATCAGCACCTGACTCGAAGAGTTCGGAGAGTGTTGTCACGAAGCCAATGGCTACCACGACAATCGACTTATCCTCGGCCTGACTCAGTAACTGACGATAGAGTTTATAGCCCTCGGGACAATTTGCCAGGTCATGTGTACGCTTGAAGAGGGGATTCCCCTGAGCATCCTTCAAATCGCAGACACCATTATAGGGAATAAAGCAACGGGGATTCTTCACGCCATTGCGCTCCAAACCCACGGGGATATCGGGATGTCCGTAATAGGTGTTGAAGATATCTACGAGTTCGGCATTCTTCACTCCCTCACGGTCCACGACGATACCCTTGAGATCAACCAATCCGTCATCCATATAATGATGAAGCATCATCAAAGCGAAAAGGTCATCGGTAGAACTACCAAAGTCTGAGTCCAGAATCATCTGGATAGGCTGGCGCTTCTCAATTACTTGCTGTTCTGCAACAGTCTGCGTCTTGCACCCTACCAGCCACAGGGCTGTGCAAACAACGCAAATGGTATTAATGTATTTCTTCATAATCTATTTTATTTCAGGATCATCCATACGGCATAAAGGATATACGGAATACCATAACAAACGGCATCCAACCAATCGGCAGTGCCAGGACAGAGTGCTACGGCCTGCAATAGTTCCGAAACCAGACCAATCATCGGGATCAGAGAGCCCCATGCCAGTCTCATCATCTTAGACTGACCAGCGAAAACGGCATCTGACAATAGAACATAAGATGCAGACCACAAGCCACCAGGCAAGTTGAAGACGACGAACTCTGGCATTTGCTGTATAGAGTTCCTTAGTCCTGCGACAGCATCCGTCAGTCCTAAGAAATCAATGATCCTGAACATCAAAATCCCTGTTGTACGCTGCATCAGGTAGATGCATCCACCTATACTCACAAGGATGATGCTCAGGATCACTTTCGTCATATATTACACGTTCTCTGGAGTCTGAATGGATTCAGCAGGAGCAGGCACAGGCTCTGCCCCCTTGTTCTTAGCCTTAGCGGCCAAATCCTTCAGTTTATCCTTACCCTTGAAGGCGAATACCCAAATGAGGAAGCCTGCCAATACCAAGAGTGAGATGCCCAGCAACGGACGGTAGAACAGCCATGCGAGGGCAATGACGATGAGCGACCATGCGATACCAATGACGGTGCAGACAACACCGATACCCCAACCGAAGATACCTGCGATGAAAGGAACGACCTTGAGGATCGTCGTGAGGAATCCGAAAATGCCCTTCAGACCACCAATCACGATCATGATACCTAAGATACGCAGAGCCCACAGGATCATATTATTGGCCTCCTTCTCTGCATCAATAATCTCATCGCCGCTCTTCTTACCCATCACGAGGGTCTGGAAACGCTTGCCATTCTTGGCCTTGTAAGGCTTGAAACTGTCGCCATCAACCACAGCCATCACTGTACACTTGGCAGGAACAACCTTCTCGAAGGTCACACGGACATCACCCACCTCAGGACTTCCAGGCACGCGGCCGAAATAGAGCACGTTGCTGGCCTGATGAACATATTCCAGATCCTTCTTATTATTGGCATTCTCCATCTGCTTGTTAATAGAGTCATTGACGGCCTGCAGTGAGTCGAGTACAGCCTTGGCAGAGTCAGAAAGGAGAGCTCTTACTGAATCGGGAATGGCAGGCTGAGGAGCAGGCTGCTGTGTAGGTTGCTGATTGCTCTTCTGTACGCCGTAGAAACGTTCATATGCAGTCTGGGTGCTCTTATCCAATTGCTTCAGCAGATCCTCTGCCATGGCCAGTTCCAGACCCTCGCGAGAAGAAATGCTGTGAATCAGACTTTCCGTCAGTTTATAGGCACCCCACGATACATTCTCTGCATACTGCTCAGTATCCTCATAAGTGGTCAGTACCATATTCTTGTTCTGATAAGCAGGATCCTTGAACTGCCCAGACTCAATTGGACGCCTTACCCACTCCTTACTGTATGTATAGGTCGTCGTGGTGACTTGCTTACCACCCAGTTTGTCTTCGCTCTTGCTCTGCTCGTGCTCTACCCACTGGTAGTACTCCACTGTACGCCTGAGGGCAATTGCCTTGGCGCCAATACCGAACTGAGCGTCAGAAAGTGAATCCTCGGTAGTAGCCATAGCTGTACCACAGATCAACTCACCTTCCAGTGAGGCGTCTTTTTTGTTGGGGTTCTCCATCTCCACATAGGCATTTCCTGCCTCGTCGAGCATTTTCTCCGTCTTCACGGCGCGACCCTCGTTCCACCAAAGTAATGCAGTACCTGCAATAAACATCAGGAATCCTGTGCCTATTGCCTTAAAGGAATTACCTACTCGGGTTCCATAACCCGTCGTTGTTGTTTCTGTATAAGCCATAATAGTAACAATTTATGATTTTAATGATTAATTGGTTTATTAGCAAGTCACTCCTCCTCTTCTTCACCAAAGGGAATATCAACGATGGGCAGTTGACGGTTGATGGCGGAGTGGAAGGAAATCAACGTCTGGCTACTAGCCAAACCTAATGGCTGCAACTTGTCGTGGATAATCGTCAGCAGGTGATGGTTGTTCACGGCATAGAGTTTGATGAACATATCGAAGTTGCCTGTGGTATAATGACACTCCACAACCTCTGGAATATCCTTGAGTCTCGCCACGACCTCGTCGAAGGTACCAGGATCCTTGAGGTTCAGCCCAATGTAGGCACAGGTCTCATAGCCGATCTTCTCTGGATCGATCACAAACTGTGACCCCCTCAATACGCCCATAGAGGTCAGTTTTTGAATACGCTGGTGGATGGCTGCACCGCTCACATTACAGAGACGGGCCACCTCCAGAAATGGAATACGCGCATCATCCGCAATCAGGCGGAGGATTTGCTTGTCAAGTTTGTCTATCTTACTCATTATCTCCTTGTTTTATTTCTGTAGCACTATAATTGATTCGCAAGGCATAGGATTGCTGTAAAGCCTGTTTCACATCACTGATGATGCCCATAGGTGTATGACGGTCGGCACGCAGGCTGACCGTCAGGTGTTCGGCGTTCTCTGGCGACATGGCCGCACGCAGGTTCTCAATACGGGCCGGGATATCCTTGACTGCCACCAGATCACCGTTCAACTGCACCCGCCAGTCTTCGCCCATCCGTCCAATATAGATATTGACTACAGCTGATTTGTTGGTCAGTTTTCGCATCTCCGTCCCTTTTGGCACTTCATAACGCACTTTTACCTCGTCACTGCGCATGTGGGTGACGATCATAAAGAAGAAAAGCACCGTAAAGATCAGATCAGGCATGGATGCCATGTTCAGCGACGGTACATTATGCCGCTTCGTGTGGAACTTGCTCTGCATGGGTCTCATGGCATACCTCCTTCCTGAATCGGCATCTCACTGATGCGTTGGGGATAATATTCATTGACGAGGGAACGCTCATCAAGGTTACAACGGGCATAACTCTTGCCGTAATGCTCTTGGGCATACCGCTCACGGAGGGACTGATAGGCATTGACGATGGTGTTCTGTATCTGGAAATAGGCCTCATAGCTTGTCTCACGGTCTGCATGAACAGAAATGACATGCCCCGTACGGTTCACAGAGACCATGGCTATCACAGCATCGCCCAACTCTTTCTGGCTCACAACTTTTCCATCGCAGGTCAACTGGTCATGACCGTCCAACTCTACCATTATCACAGCCTCCTTGTTGATATCCAGCGGCTGTTGCTGCTCCATAGGAGGCGGGGCCATCTGGCGCAATAATCCCTTGTCCGTGTCCATCGAGGATGTCACGAGGAAGAAGATCAGCAGCATGAACGAGATATCCGCCGTTGATGTGGTGTTCAGCTCCGGAATCTGCTGACGATAGCGCTTACGAAACATCCGATAACAAGCAATATTGAGGTGTAGATAAACATATCCGTGGCTTTCAGCCAGAATACATCAGTGAAACGGGTGCCATTGGTGACTACCGGTGAGGAGGAGCCGAGAAGAAAGGTGAGCACAAGACATACCAACAATCCGATAGCTACGCACCATCCGATTCTGCCGGCTGGCACACCGTTGATAATATCGTCTCCTTTCCGACGAGTACGCAGGCCATGCCAGACCGAATAGCCCGACACACCTATGGCTGCAATGATCATCAAATACATCAGCCACAACATCAGGTCGGCGAAGAAAGGAGAGACAATACTGTTCATGATTACCTGCTCTTTAGCTTATAAGCCGTTATCATGTCAAGCAGAGTAATGGCTGACTCCTCCATTTGAGCCGTCAACCGTTCGATCTTAGAGAGAATGTAACTGTAGAAGAGCTGTAGGATCAGCGCAACGACAATACCAAAGATGGTGGTGATTAATGCTACTTTCATACCCTGTGCTACAATGGTCGGGCCGATATCGCCAGCCTGTTGAATCTTGTCGAAGGCCATGACCATACCGATCACCGTACCGAGGAATCCCAGAGAAGGAGCCATGGCGATGAATAGTTTGATCCACGAGCAGCCTTTTTCCAGGTTTGCAGCCTGCAACCCACCATAGTTCGTGATGCTCCGTTCGATGGCATCCATGGGCTGGTTGATATGCAAAAGTCCCTGATAACAAACGGATGCCACAGGTCCACGGGTATTACGGCAAAGTTGTTTGGCACCCTCCACGTCATCTTTCTTCAGACATCCTTCAATATCCTCCATCAGTTTGTGGGCCTTGATTTCCGAGAGTGTCAGGTATATGATTCGTTCAATACAGAAAGCCAGTCCCAGTACCAGAGCCAATGCCACCAAAGACATGAAGCCTACATTACCGTCAATGAACTTTGTTTTCAACTGCTTATGGATACCACCTTCCGCCTCGTCAATATCATCTATCAGCATCGCTTCGGCGGCCAATGAGTCAACCACGGCCACGGAGTCAACAGTCACGAGGGAATCAGTGACAAAGGTACTATCCTTAAGATCTTTGTTTTGGGCCTGAACGGTTTGCGGGATACAAAGCAAACCAATCATCGAGAAGAGGATAATCAGTCTTTTCATCATGAAAAAGGATTTCTGCGGAGAGAGGGGGATTCGAACCCCCGAATCGCTTTTGACGATTACACGCTTTCCAGGCGTGCCTCTTCAGCCACTCGAGCACCTCTCCTTGCGTTTAGCGGATGCAAAGTTAGTGTTTTTACCGCAGATTACGCAGATTACACAATTATATTTAATATTTTTTCGCAGTTCGCATTCGTCTGCTGTGCCACATCCTCATCACTCACGCCATAGGCTTCTGCCAGACGGTGCAGTACATGGGCAACAAAAGCGGGTTCGTTACGTTGTCCGCGATGTGGGATAGGAGCCATATAGGGCGCGTCAGTCTCCAGAACGATACGGTCAAGGGGGACGACAGTAGGGAGTACTTCTGGCAGATGGGATTTCTTGAACGTCAGAACCCCACCAATACCCAATACGAAACGGTTGAACTGTAATAGTTCCTGTGCCTCCATGGCATTCCCCGTAAAGCAGTGGAACACACCACCTGGCAGGTCATCCCTATATCTCTTCAGGATAGCCACCATCTCGTTCTGGGCCTTCCTGCAGTGGATCATCAGCGGTAACTGCATCTCCACCGACCAGCGTACCTGCTCCTCAAAGGCCAACAGCTGCTCCCGTTCAAACTCACGACTCCAATAAAAATCAAGGCCCACTTCGCCGATGGCTACAGGACTCACTGGGGACGGTTCTGAGTGAG
>JAFYPG010000129.1 GCA_017547605.1 Prevotella sp. | reverse complement strand
ATGGCCGCAGATTCTCCCTGCGTGAGAGATTCCACAGGCAGGTTGCCTGGCGCGATCGTGACATAGAGTAGCGCGCCAATGGCAGCAGCGGCAAACGTCGTCAACAACGTATATATTAAGGTACGTCCGAAGATCCTGCCTGAGCCTTTGGAACCAAAGGTGGCAAACGTCGTGATCACTGCCAGTACAATCGTAGGCACCGCCAACAACTGGAACAATCGGGTATAGACCGTTGCCACAAAATCCATCAGACCATTGAGCCAGTCGAGTCCCAACAGTCCTAATATCGCACCCACTACGAGTGCGCCAACCCATAATAGTGTCTTCTTCATTTTATCTTATCTCTTTTTGTGGGTGCAAAGGTACGAAGATTTGCAGGAACCAGAAATACCATGACTGCGGTATTTTACGAAAAAGAGTCTGCCATAAGATGTATAATCGGAGAAAAAGCAGTAACTTTGCAGCCGTGAAACTGTTAGCGTCACTTATATTTTTACTTGCATCTGTTTCTGTTCATGCTCAAGTGACGGAATCGGGGGATTCATCGAACGTAAGAACGCTTGATGGGCAGAGGTTGTCAGAAGTGACAGTCTCTGCCCATCAGTCAGGACGCGTGAAGGCCAGTGGAATAGGCAATACAGAGTTCATCAGTTCGAAGGAGCTGTTGAGGGCTGCCTGCTGTAACCTTGGCGAGAGCTTCACGACTAATCCCTCTGTCGATGTGAACTATGCCGATGCCACTACAGGTGCCCAGCAGATCAAACTTCTTGGGCTCTCAGGCACCTACGTCCAGATGTTGACAGAGAATATTCCTAACTATCGAGGTGTGGCATCACCCTACGCACTCAGTTATATTCCAGGACCATGGATGCAGAGCATTCAAGTGTCGAAGGGAGCCTCATCTGTGAAGAACGGCTATGAGAGTATCACAGGTCAGATCAACGTGGAATTCAAGAAACCACAGGCCACACCCTTTGCAGATGCAAATCTCTATTATAATACCATGGGGAAGTTGGAGGCCAACCTTGGAGCCAACCTGCAACTATCGCAACGATGGAGCACAGCCCTACTGGGACACTATGAGATACTCAACAAAGCCCACGATGACAATGGCGACGGTTTTGCGGATATGCCCAAGATACGTCAGGGGACACTCCTGAGCCGATGGGCCTGGATGGGTGACAACTACGCATTCCAGGCCTCTATCAAAGGACTGAAGGAACATCGTGAGGGCGGGCAGATAGGGCATCATTCTTCCAACACGACACACCCCTATCTTATTGACATTACCAACGAACGTTATGAGGCCTTCACCAAGAACGCCTACATATTTAATAAGGAACGCATGACAAACGTGGCTTTGATTCTCTCGGGCTCGACACACCATGAGAATGCCACCTACGGGCATCAGCTCTATCATGTTGATCAGCGTAATGGCTATGCCTCGCTGATGTTTGAGACAGATTTTGACGAACATCACAGTCTCTCAACAGGCTTCAGCCTGAACCACGACTATTTTGATCAGCGTGGGCAGTTGGAGCACTGTGGGTTGGATATCGACGAACGAGACGATGAAACGACACCAGGCATCTATGCCCAATATTCTTATAAAATAGGTGAGAAGTTTGTCGTGATGGGTGGTCTGCGCTGGGATCACAGCAATATCTACGGTGGATTCGTCACACCCAGGATGCACCTAAAATATGCGCCCAATGACATCGTCACTCTACGAGGTTCCATCGGTAAGGGTTATCGCACGAATCACGTTTTGGCAGAGAATAACTATCTGCTCGCCAGTGGACGACAGGTCATCATCGACCCTAACCTGGAGCAGGAAGAGGCTTGGAATATGGGTATCAGTGCTGCTTTCAACATCCCCATTGGAAACAAGACGTTGGAAATCAATGCGGAGTATTACTATACCAACTTCCTGCATCAAATGATCGTGGATCTCGATAGTGATCCGCATGCCATACACTTCACGAACCTGAATGGCGACAGTTATTCGCACACCTGGCAGATTGAGGCTACATATCCTTTTTTCCATGGGTTCTCGCTGACGGCCACCTATCGACGTACGAATGTAAAAACGACCTACAGTGGTGTCCTCCAAGAGAAGCCGTTGACAAATAAATACAAGGGGTTATTTACCGCATCCTATGCGCCAGGCCTCGGCAAGTGGCAATTTGACGTCACCTTACAACTGAATGGTGGCGGGCGGATGCCCACTCCTTACACCATATCAGATGGCTCTCTCTCGTGGGATGAGCGCTACAAAGGGTATGAGCAGTTGAATGCGCAGATCACCCGCTTCTTCCGCCACTGGAGTATCTATGTCGGAGGTGAGAATATCACGGGCTTCAAACAGAAGAATCCCATCATTGGAGCCAACGACCCTTGGGGACAGAACTTCGACTCAACGATGATCTGGGGGCCCCTGCACGGTGCCATATATTACATCGGCGTCCGTCTTAATTGGAATAAGATTTAATATGATAGAATATGAGAACAAAAGTATTATTTATGGCATTAGCATTTGCCACCGTTTGTTTTGGTAAGGACATCAAGACTGTTGTTTTGAAAACACAGCCTGAGATGCACTGCACAGGATGTGAGAAGAAAATCAAGGACAACATCCGTTTTGAGAAAGGCATCAAGTCTATTACGACCAACCTCGACAATAAGACCATTACCATCGAGTATGATGCCGACAAGACCAACGTTGAGAACATCATCGAGGGCTTCAAGAAGATTAATTATGAAGCCGCTGAAGTTAAGGATAATCAAAACAAGGAATGAATTTCGTTTTTATTTCACCACATTTCCCGCATACCTACTGGAACTTCTGCCAGCGGCTGAAGCAGAACGGGGTGACGGTGCTGGGCATTGCCGATGCACCGTATGAGAGTCTGCCTCACGAGCTGAAGGAGTCGCTGACGGAGTACTACCGCGTGGGTTCGCTGGAGAACTACGACGAGGTATATCGAGCCGTGGCCTATCTGGCCTTCCGCTATGGGCGTATCGACTGGATTGAGTCGAATAACGAGTACTGGCTGGCGCAGGATGCCAAGCTGCGCACAGATTTTAACGTAACCACTGGCATACGAACCGACCGTATCCGTGCTATCAAGGAGAAGTCGGAGATGAAGAAATATTATGCCAAGGGGCAGGTGCCCACGGCGCGTCAGATCAGTGCCGTCGAAGGCGAGGAGGCCGTCAAGCAGTTTGCCGCTAAGACGGGTTATCCCATCATTGCCAAACCCGATGTGGGTGTGGGAGCCAGCGGCACGTATAAGATTCACGACGACGCGGAACTGAAGCAGTTCTACGAGACGGAGCCCCATCACGATAGTTATGTGGTGGAGGAGTTCATCACAGGCGAGATATGCAGCTACGATGCTGTCATTGGCCGTGAGGGCGAACCCATCTTCGAGTCGATGACCGTCTGGCCGCCATCCATCATGGACATCGTGAACAAGAAGCTCGACCTGTCCTATTATGTTGATAAGGAAATGCCCGAGCCCTTACGCGAACTGGGACGTCGCACGGTGAAGGCCTTCGGCGTGTGGAACCGCTTCGTGCATCTGGAGTTCTTCCGACTCGACAGCAACCGCGAGGGGTTGGGTAGAAAAGGCGACTTTGTGGCACTGGAAGTAAACATGCGTCCTGCCGGCGGCTATACGCCCGATATGATCAACTACGCCCACGGCACTGATGTCTATAAGATTTGGGCCGACATGGTAGCCTTCGGCAAGAGTCATACCGCCATAGGCCAACAGCACTACTGCGCCTTTGCCAGTCGTCGCGACATATACCAGTACGTCCATTCGCACGACGAGGTGTTGAAACGCTACGGCGACCGCATAGTGATGTGCGAGCGCATGCCAGAACTGTTCTCAGCCGCTATGGGGCAGCAGATGTACACAGTGCGTCTGGAAAGCATGGAGGAAGTT
>JAFYPG010000128.1 GCA_017547605.1 Prevotella sp. | reverse complement strand
CGTGTTCAGAGCCATCATATCGCTGAGGCTATCGGTTACCGTAGTCTCGATCGCGGCGACTGGGCAGAAAGATAATTCGTTTTTTCTCCGTCATGTGAGAAAAAGATTGTATCTTTGCAGACGAGTATGGATAAGAATGAGAAATATCGACTGCTGACCAAGCAGATCAGCGCCCTAATAGAGGGCGAGACGGATAGTGTGGCTGTGATGGCCAATGTGTGTGCTGCCATTCATGAGACGATGGGGTTCTTCTGGACAGGATTCTATCGTGTGAAAGACGGGGAACTGGTGCTGGGACCGTTTCAGGGACCTGTGGCCTGTATGCATATCAAACTTGGACGGGGCGTGTGTGGTACGGCGTGGAAGCAGCGGGAAACCATTGTGGTGCCCGACGTCGAACAATTCCCGGGCCATATCGCTTGTAGTAGTCTCTCGCGTTCAGAAATCGTCGTCCCCGTTTTCTCCAAGGACGGAGAGGTGCAAGCCGTTCTTGACATCGACAGCAAGGAACTGGCAACGTTCGATGACACAGACCGCCAGTATCTGGAAGAAATTTGCAGGATGATACCAGCGGATCAAGGATAATACGATCATAAACACCAGTCGGGTCTAACAGTGGCTGGAAAAGAAGTTGCATTGCTCCTAACCAGAATACTTGAGTCGCCTTTATATAGAGTTTTTCCAAATGGTTAGGAGACAGATGGACTGCTAACCAAGTCCTAACCGACTCCTAACACATCTTGTCATCATGCAGCTTCTCGATTCATCGCAGACTTAACCCTCTGGATGACCCTGTAATGGGCTACATTGTGGGGATGACTCTGTTCGAAGCCTAGTTTCTTCATCGCCAACCCCAGTTTGATGCTCAGTCCGGCCATCGACTTCAAAGAAGGAAATGCCTTGGTCAGAACGCCGAGGACCTCCGTGTTACTCATCATCTGGCCCGTCTCACTCTCTTGAGGTTTCAGAAAACAAGTCTCAATCATCTCCATCATGTCCTTTTTAGCCATATAGTCGAGGTTCAACTCCTGAATACGGGCCACCTCATCGTTGTTAAACCAATACGGCGCCTTCAACTCACGCAGTTCATGCAGCACCTGCGCATATAGCTGCTGATAGTCAATGTCGCCCGTGTTGTCAATCAACTGCCCGTCAGGAATGGTGAGGCAAATATAGCGACGACTTCCTGTTGCATCCGTCAGCGGATGCGGATTATTCGTCGTAGCCACAAACGAGGCATAACGGGGACGGTCTGCCTGGGCTCTTCCAAAAATGGGGCGCCCGTTCACCTTACTCTTCGAGAGTGTCTGCTTCAGCGCAGGATGTTGAGAAGGTCGGATGGCATCCAGCTCGTCGAGGTTGACGATGAGATTGTTTGTCAGTGCCATCTCCTTGTCAAACTTGTTCGATAGGTTCAAGTGATCCAGATAGTACTGTCGCAACTGCTGAGGCAACAGGCGACGCACAAAAGTAGTCTTGCCACAACCTTGAGCGCCAATCAACGTAGGCACGCACTCATTACCGTGAAGCATGTCCATCTGTAGCCAGTGAGCCACTGCAGAACGTAGCCAGACAGCCAGGAAATGATGTTGCTCTGTTGAGAGGCCTGGCAAGCGAGAGAAAAGACGAGCCACGTGGTTCTGTCCGTCCCACTGGGGCAGACTGTCTAGGAACTCGCGAATAGGGTCATACGCGCGTACTTCTTCTGAACGTAGCAGGTCCTGGATGTCCGACTTCGGATTACACTTCTCGTCAGCCAGTTCCTTACGAGCTCGGATGATGATGCTCATCTCGGCCTCAGGCGTCAACTCACGATACTCGGGCTCGTCCTTGGCGGGCAGCGTTGCAAATTCAATCTTTCCACTCAGCACATTGCGGCGGAAGAGATAATGATTCTGAAGGAACTGCTCTACTGCGAGCAATCCTCCGTTGGCTTTGCCTTCGTCCGTCACGACTCGGCCATCCAAGCAAACTTGGCGGCTCTCGCTGTTCCGTACGTTTGAGGCATGAACAGCCTCAATCTGATTCTTCAGTTCTTTCTCCATAAAAATGCTTTTCTTAGATATTAGTCCTATTCCTTAAGGTTTCTTCCTTAATTCGTTGGCAAAATTACAAAAAAATCTGTTACCATCCAAATCTTTCCTGCAAATTTCGCACGATTATTTCCAAATGTTAAACGAATTGTTTCTGACGGGTTCTTGCTAAGGCAAGCGTCCCTGAGGGCCGAGTGAGGAGTTGGTTACCTGTTGGTGAGGAGTCACAGTCACTCCTAACTACTCTCAATCACCACTCTACAAAGGGTTTCCAGCCTCATCAGGTTGGGAGTTACTTATTTTCTCGCTAAGCCTAAGAAAAATTCCTGGTAAGCCTAAGAAAATACTGTATGCCCATAGAGAAACGTAGTCTCTCCGCTCACGACATTACGGCTCGTTGCCAACGAGAATACGGCTCGTCCTTGATGAGATTACGGCTCACTACTAACGAGCCGTAACCTCGTCAGTTGACTGAATATTCCCACCGTGGGAATAAATGCTCAGATTCATTGGGTACAAAATGGCTGCAATTTTGCCCGTATCAAAAAGAAATATTGAGATATGGGCAAAATAATCGTATTTTTATTTGCCCATATCGTACATTTTATATACCTTTGCACCAGTAATTACAATAAGGATATGAACAGAATCATTGCACGAATCCATGTGATACCATTTGAAATGTACTCTCTGACACCTATGGATACCATGATATTATAGGAGTTGATACTTAAAAAAACGTAAATAGATAACCAAAATTTGTTCAGGTGGAAAAGAAAAAGGAGTTGCGATTTCTCGTAACTCCTTGATTTTTAAGGCGCTTCAGGATGGGCTTGAACCAACGACCCCCTGATTAACAGTCAGGTGCTCTAACCAACTGAGCTACTGAAGCAGGTTTTGCTGTTAAGCGGGTGCAAAAGTACGGCGAAAAAATGAAACTACCAAACTTTTGAGCGAAAAAATTCAAGGAATCTTTATTTTTTTGTAAAAAAAGAGAAGAAAAAGGTGTTTTCTTCGAAGAAACGTGTAATTTTGCACCGTCATAATAATGCAAGATGGATATGAAAAGATATATCGTACCGTTGATCATGTTCCTGGCCCTGTCGCTATCGGCGCAGGCACAGAAGAACAGTGACCATAACTTTGAGGTGGGCAAGCATCTCGACATCTTCAACCAGGTATATAAGAACCTGGAACTGCTCTATGTGGATACGCTCGATCCCAAGGGAACGATTGGCACGGGTATCAATGCCATGCTGAGGAGTCTGGATCCCTATACGGAATATTACGCCCAGGACGAGACAAAGGATCTGCGGCTGATGCTCACGGGTAAGTATGCCGGTATCGGTGCGCTGATCCGTAAGCACCAGAAACTGGATCGTGTCGTCATCGACGAGCCCTATGCCAATATGCCCGCGGCGGAAGTCGGACTGAAGAAGGGCGATGTGATCCTGAGTATTGACGATTCGATGATGACGGATAAGACAGTGACCTTTGTCAGTGAACACTTGCGTGGAGAACCAGGCACGAGTTTCCTGCTGAAAGTGATGCGTCCCTCGACGGGTAAGCTGATGAGTTTTAAGATTACACGTAGGAATATCAAACTGCCCGAGTTGCCTTATTACGGTATTCGCGAAGGGAATATCGGCTATATCAATCTGAATTCTTTTACCGAGGGTTGTGCCAAGGATATGCGCCGTGCTCTCATTGACCTGAAGAAACAAGGAGCCGCCTCCCTGATTCTTGACCTGCGTGGTAATGGCGGTGGTTCGGAACAGGAGGCCGTTGATATTCTGAATCTCTGGTTGCCAAAGGGTATTACTGTCGTAGAGAACCGTGGTAAGTT
>JAFYPG010000127.1 GCA_017547605.1 Prevotella sp. | reverse complement strand
CAGGAAAGATGTATTATGGAACCTATAAAGATGATTGCTATCCTAAAGAGGGCTATGGCGAAACATCATTGTTAGATACAAAAGAAATGGGTGAGGATCTATCTTTGCCAAAGGATGATCCACCTTCAAATTATAAAGATGGTTGGAAAAAAGCTAATTACGCATTTGGCATCTCACCAGTACTTGGCGTGACAGCAAAATACAACTATTTTGCATTTCGTTTAACATACCAATACCGCTGGTCTATACAGTCTAAATTGCAGGACTTTATGGGCAGAAGCAGGCTTTCAGTAGGTTTTGGTATTGCATTCTAATCAAACGAGACGAAACCAAGCCAACTCATTAATTCTTGTAACACTGCTACCGACTTCAACTCATGATTTCCCCTTGAGTTGGAGTCGGTAATAGGTTTTGGCTAAAACCACCCTATTTTTTCCTCGATAATTTTTGTTTTTCCCTTTGTCGTTTCGGAATTATTTCTTATCTTTGCCCCTGATAGAAAATATAACGATATGAGACAGTCTTTTAGATTTGCAGTTGCCCTGTTGATGATGGGGTTCTGCGTGCAGACGGCATCTGCACAGGCCAAAAAGCGTCCAGCGGCTAAGAAACCTGTTACAACTGCCAAGAAGCCAGTTGCAACTAAAGTGAACAACAACTTCGCCATCCTGGAGTTCGACGAATGGATTAATGATACAGATCCGTTTGAGGACGAGGAGAACATCTATTTCCTGGGAAATGACAATCCAGATAAGAATACCCTGCGCGCCGTTAATAAGCAAACGGGGGATGTAAGAATTGTTGTTCCGAAGAAGAAGCGTGCCCGTCCCATGATCTGTAGCGCTGGCAGCGACGGCAAGAACATCTACATGCGCCTGGAAGACAAGGGTATCGCCCGCTTTAACGGCACCGATGTCAATACTTCAGAGATCGTGCTGCCTCAGAGTGAACAGTTTAAGGGATTCCTGATACGTGGCAATCGTGGCAAGAATATCACTTGTTCACCTAATGGCCGTTACTTCATCCTCTACGGTGACACACCTCTCGTGTATGACTTGCTTGAGAAACGTGTAGTACGTACAGGGGTCAACAATACCGCACAAGCAACAGCCCTTACAGATGACGGACTGTTGATATCCTTGGGATACCTCACCATACTGACGGCCCCAAAACACGATAATCCCACCATCGACTTTAGCAGTCCCAAGAACAGGGTGGGCGTGAAGGAAGTTAAAGCCAGCGAAATAGACAATGGTGCTCATGGTGATTTCTGTTCCTTGTGGTATGATGTTCCTGCTAATATGATCTATGTGGCTGTGGGCGAACAGATTCTGAAGTCGCCTGCACAGGCTGATCTGAGTTTCCAGGAAGTCTATTGTCTGCCAGGCGAGAACAAGAAGTTCAGTAAGGTTGCTTTCAATGACCAACACGTCTTTGCCGTCACTAACAACTACGAGAAGCATTTCTACGAGTGGGATAACAAGGACATGACAGGAACGCCTAAGATTTCGAAAGAGTTAGAGACGGGCATCAACCATAAAGAGAAGTATGCTTGGGGCGACCCCACGCCTTATAAACTCTCCAGCGTCAATCGTTTGTTCTATGACTCGATGGGTAATCTCTGGCTGCAAAGCGGCGATGGTCTATTCGTCATCTACAATCCCGATGGCATCAAGGGTCTGACAACTTTGAAGGGCAAATGGACCAAGAATGAACTTCCTAAAGAAGAGGATTAATTCTATTTACTGATAGAGTTCCTGTAACACCGCTACCGACTTCAGCTCAGGGAAATCCGTGAGATGGAGTCGGTAGTAGGTTAGGGCGACGTCTAAGAGACGATTGCGCTCCTGATGCGACATACGGAAAAGGTGCATCGTTGGGTAATCCATGCGCATCATCAGTTGCACCTTCTCAGCATCCTCGGGCTGGAGGAAGTCGCGATGCAGGGGAGGTAATGAACAGAAGACGCTCTCGCGGAGGTCGAAGTAATCACCAGGGGCATAATCCTCCAGGTTCGGATAGAAGCCGAGAAAACGGCTGAGGCGCATCAGGAACACAAGATGAAAGTTGGCAAAACGATCTTCCTGACCATCCAGCCACTGAATACTGTTGACCACATAATCGAACAACGGCACATTCTGCTGTTCGGAACGGAGGGCATGGTAAAGAAATTCGGCCAGGAAGAGCGATATCGACAGTTTCTGCGGCTCAAAGGGAATGGAAGAGAATGGAGATGCCAGTCGTACGTCTTTAATCTTCTGCAGTTGTACCTTTGGACGCACATCGGTCTCAATCTCCAGGATCGTCAATGGCTGAAACAACTGCTTCTTCACCTTCGACTTGGTCGATTTCGGGATGTTGACGATGAACGACAGCCGTCCATGACTCCTGGTGAACATATCGACAATGATACGGGTCTCACCATACTTGAGGGAATGCAGTACAATCGCCTGAGTTTTCGTCAACATACGCCACAAAGGTACTAAATAATTAAGAATTAGGAAGTAAGAATGAAGAAAAAGACAAGGGAAACGCATTTTTCTTAAGGAAAATTTTGCCAATTGGAAAATTTGCAGTACCTTTGCACCCGCATTTTGCGAAAACGGTCCGTTCGTCTATCGGTGAGGACGAGAGATTTTCATTCTCTAAAGAGGAGTTCGACTCTCCTACGGACTACCAAAATTAAATCTGTCATCTGCACAGCCAAGTGCTACCAGGCAACTGGGACAAGGTGGCAGAGGGTTCTGAAAAGGGCCCGCCCAGGGCAGTCGTAGAGACGCAAGACCCATAAGCTTTATTAATAATTCAAATTTAAAATTAAAAAATGGCAAACCACAAATCATCCGTGAAGAGAATCCGCCAGACTGAGAAGCGTGCCCTTCACAACCACTACTACGCAAAGACGATGCGTAACGCTGTGCGCAAACTCCGCGCTATGACTAACAAGGAAGAGGCTGCTGCCCTGTACCCGAAGGTGCAGAAGATGCTGGACAAGTTGGCAAAGACCAACATCATCCACAAGAACAAGGCCGCAAACCTGAAGTCAAGTCTTGCACAGCACATCAACAAGCTGGGATAAACAACATCCGACATAGCTTTGACCGCAGTCCTTCGGGGCTGCGGTTATTTTTTTGTAGTTTTTTAGCAGATAAACTATGTTTATCTGAGATTTTTTTAGTACCTTTGCCGAAAATTTGCGAACAACGACAAAAATGACAGAAGAACAACTGAATCAAGAACAAAACTATTCCGCGAGCAATATTCAGGTGCTTGAGGGATTGGAAGCCGTGCGCAAGCGTCCGGCCATGTACATTGGTGACATCAGCGAGAAGGGTCTGCACCATCTGGTCAACGAGACCGTCGATAACTCTATCGACGAGGCAATGGCCGGCTATTGTACGCATATCGAAGTAACGATCAATGAAGATAACAGCATCACCGTACTGGATAACGGTCGTGGTATCCCCGTCGATGAGCATGAGAAGATGCACAAGTCGGCCCTTGAGGTCGTGATGACCGTGCTCCATGCCGGTGGTAAGTTCGACAAGGGCTCCTACAAGGTGTCCGGTGGTCTGCACGGTGTGGGTGTGAGCTGTGTGAACGCCCTTTCGACGCACATGATGTCGCAGGTGTTCCGCAACGGTCATATCTACCAGCAGGAGTACGAGAAGGGTAAGCCCCTCTACGACGTGAAGATCGTGGGCGACACCGACAAGACCGGTACCCGTCAGCAGTTCTGGCCCGACGGCACCATCTTCACCACCACGGAATATAAGTACGACATCATCGCCCGCCGTATGCGTGAGTTGGCCTACCTGAATGCCGGTATCACCATCACGCTGAAGGACATGCGTCCTGATGAGGAGGGCAAACAGAAGGAAGAGGTGTTCCACGCCAAGGACGGACTGAAGGAGTTCGTGCGCTACGTGGACCGTCACCGCACGCACCTCGTGGATGACGTCATCTACCTGAAGACCGAGAAGCAGGGCATCCCCATCGAGGTGGCCGTGATGTATAACACCGACTACTCGGAGAATATCCACTCCTATGTGAACAATATCAATACGATTGAGGGTGGTACCCACCTCGCCGGTTTCCGCGCCGCCCTTACGCGTACCTTAAAGAAAT
>JAFYPG010000126.1 GCA_017547605.1 Prevotella sp. | reverse complement strand
GGGATATCCTTAACCACCACACTTCCCGCACCAATGATACAACGGTCGCCAATCGTTACTCCAGGGCACACCGTCACGCCACCACCCAGCCAACAGTCTTCGCCGATGGTTATCGGAGAGCATCGCTCTATGGGCTTGCGACGTTCGACGTAATCAATAGGGTGGTTCGGAGTCAGGAACTGGCAGTTCGGGCCAATCTGAGTGTTGGAACCGATGGTGATAATGCCTCCGTCGAGCATGGTGCCGTTGTAGTTGATAAATACATTCTCACCCAGTTTGATGCCATGCCCATGGTCGCAATGAAACGGTGGTGATACCGTGGATGATTCAGGAATGCCAGGAATCAACTCTTCTATCGTCTTCCTGTAATCATCATCATCAACAGTCATGGTTTGTAGCTTCGCACAGAGATGCTTGGCCCTGAAGTAACTTGCCAGACATTCTTCGCTTGTGAAGTCATAGAACTCCTCACTCCGCATCTTTTCAAAGTCTGTTTTCTCCATATTGTTTGTAAGTAATCTGCTGCGAAGATACGAAAAATCCTCCATATCATAGTGATACGGAGGAATCTTTTGTGATAAATTAGGAGATTACTTCAATTTGTTATACACTTCGTCAGTCACAGGCTCCAACCACTCATTCGAGGCTCCTTCTAGAACATCTTTGTGATAAGTCAGATGCTGCATCCAAGAGTTTTTTGTGGCTCCATGCCAGTGCTTCACCTCAGCAGGAATGGCAATCACCACTCCTGGCTTTAGTTCTACAGCCTCCTTGCCCCATTCTTGATACCAACCGCGACCAGCGACGCAGATGAGTACCTGCACGGCCTTATGATGAATGTGCCAGTTGTTACGGCAACTAGGCTCGAAGGTGACATTCAGTAAATCACCTTCAAGTGTAGCCAGATAACTATTGCCTGTAAAGAACTGAGCATAGTCTGCATTAAACTCGCCTTTCGGCCAGACATTAAAATCGACAGTTTGAATTTCCATAATTATTCATCTTATCCGTAGTTCTCAATCAAATATTTCACAAACTGAGGGTCGCCAAAGTTGATGGTACCCGTGTCGTGCTGATTCATGGTAGCAATCTGCGTCATCTCGTCAGCAGTCAATGAGAAGTCGAAAATGTCGAAATTCTGCTGCATACGCTCCTTGTGCGTACTCTTGGGGATAGCCACGATGCCACGCTGGGTGAGCCAGCGGAGGGCTACCTGTGCAGCACTCTTATTATACTTAGCTCCGATGGCTGCCAGCGCCTCGCTCTTCACGATGCCATCGACACCCTGTCCGCCAAGCGGGCCCCATGCCATCATCTTCGTTCCGAACTCTGCATGTATCGGCTCGATGCCCGTCTGCTGGATGAGCGTGTTGCATTGCAGCTGGTTCACCATCGGCTTCACCTCCACATAGTGGGCGAAGTCGAAGAAGCGGCCTGCCTGAAAGTTGCTCACGCCGATGGCACGAATCTTTCCTGCGCGATAGGCCTTCTCCATAGCCCGCCACGTGCCGAAGACGTCGCCGTAGGCCTGATGGATGAGCAGCAGGTCGATGTATTCCGTCTGCAACTTGCGCAGGCTCTCGTCGATGCTCTTGGCGGCCTTTTCCTCGCCAGCATTCGAAATCCACACCTTCGTCACCAGGAACAAGTCTTCGCGCCTGATGCCGCTCTTTCGCCACGCATTGCCCACGCCCTCTTCATTCTGGTAGGCCTGAGCCGTGTCTATCAGGCGATAGCCCACACTCAGCGCATCCGTCACGCACTGTTCACACTCGTCTGGACTCACCTGAAACACGCCGTAGCCTAACAACGGCATCTCAACACCATTGCTTAATCTGAAAGTTTCCATAATCCTTATATTTACAGACTTGCCAAGAGAATCTCCTTGATGTCCTGCTCTGTCAGGGGTGCGTAGGCATTCTCCAGACCTTCGTTGACGGCAATGTGGTGTGCCATCTCGTCGATGCGGCTGTCGTCGATGCCGACCTCACGCAGATGCATGGGGATGTTGATACTCTCGAAGAAACGATAGGTGGCGTCGATGGCCTTCTCAGCAATCTCCTGCTTGGGCTGCGAAGCGTCGATACCAAAGACGTTGATGCCGTACTTCACGAAACGGGGCAGTGTACGCTCATTGAGGATGTGGCTCATCCAACGTGGGGTGATGATGGCCAGACCTTCGCCATGAGTGATGTCGTAGTAGGCGGAGAGGGCATGCTCGATGCCGTGACAGGGCCAACCCGACTGACTGTTACCGAGGGCCAGGATGCCGTTGCAACCATAGGTGCAGGCAAGCATCATCTCGGCACGGGCGGTATAGTCCTCGGGATTCTCCAGACACTTGCGGCCATTCTCCATCAGGCTGCGCAGCATCGACTCGCAGAAGCCGTCGTTGAGCAGCGTAGAGTCGGCCACGAAGTACTGTTCCATCGTGTGGTTCATCGCATCGGCAATGCCAGCAGCGGTCTGCTTCTTCGACACGGTGAAAGTATAGACGGGGTCGAGAATTGAGGCAATGGGATAGAGCAACGGGTCACCATAGCCAATCTTATCGTTAGTTTCCGTGCGAGAAATCACGCCGAAGTAGTCATACTCCGAACCTGTTGCTGCCAGCGTAAGGATATCCACGATGGGCAGAGCCTTCTGTGCCTTCACTTTATAGGAAATCAGGTCCCAGGGGTCACCATCGTAACAAGCACCAGC
>JAFYPG010000125.1 GCA_017547605.1 Prevotella sp. | reverse complement strand
GTTGCGGTGTAAACGGTGAGACCGTAGAGTTGAATCGTCCTATCAACGAGGATGCGAAGATTGAACTCTATAAGTTTGACGACGAGCAAGGTAAGCATACCTTCTGGCACACCTCCGCCCACCTATTGGCAGAGGCTCTGCAGGAGTTGTATCCCGGTATCCAGTTTGGTTTCGGACCTGCCGTGGAGAATGGTTTCTTCTATGATGTCTTGCTGAAAGACGGTGAGATGATCAAGGAGAGCGACTTCCCCAAGATTGAAGCCAAGATGAAGGAACTGGCTGGCAAGAAAGAGCCAGTGGTTCGTAAGGAGGTGGCCAAGGCTGAGGCCCTCAAGCAGTTTGCTGCCGATGGTCAGACCTATAAGTGCGAACATATCGATCAGGACCTGGAGGACGGTTCGATCACGACCTATACACAGGGTAACTTCACGGATCTCTGTCGTGGTCCTCACCTCGTAGATACCGGTGAGATCAAGGCCGTCAAACTGACTTCTGTGGCTGGTGCTTTCTGGCGTGGTGATGCTTCTCGTGAGCAGATGCAGCGTCTCTATGGTATCTCGTTCCCCAAGAAGAAGATGCTCGATGAGTATCTGGAGATGCTCGAGGAAGCCAAGAAACGCGACCATCGTAAGATCGGTAAGGAGATGGAACTCTTCATGTTCTCCGACAAGGTGGGTAAGGGATTGCCTATCTGGTTGCCCAAGGGAACAGACCTGCGTCTGCGCTTGCAGGATCACCTGCGCAAAGTGCAGAAACGTTATGGCTATCAGGAGGTTATAACTCCGCATATCGGTGGTAAGAGCCTGTATGTCACCTCTGGTCACTATGCTCATTACGGTCAGGATTCCTTCCGTCCGATCACCACTCCTGAGGAGGGTGAGGAGTATATGCTGAAGCCCATGAACTGTCCTCACCACTGTGAGATCTTCGCCTGGAAGCCCCGTAGTTATCGTGACCTGCCCCTGCGTATCGCAGAGTTCGGTACGGTGTATCGCTACGAGCAGAGTGGTGAGTTGCATGGACTGACGCGTGTACGTTCGTTCACGCAGGATGATGCCCACCTGTTCTGTCGTCCTGACCAGGTGAAACAGGAGTTCCTGAATGTGATGGATATCATCGGTGTGGTACTGAGTGCCTTCGGCTTTAATTTCGAGGCCCAGATCTCGCTGCGTGATCCTAACGACCATACGAAGTATGTGGGTACTGACGAGGACTGGGCATTGGCTGAGAAGGCTATTCAGGAGGCTTGTCAGGAGAAGGGCCTGAATGCCAAGGTGGAATATGGTGAGGCTGCTTTCTATGGTCCTAAGCTCGACTTTATGATCAAAGATGCCATTGGAAGACGTTGGCAGTTGGGTACCATTCAGGTGGACTACAACCTGCCGAAGCGTTTCCAACTCGAATATACGGACGAGGACAACCAGAAGAAGACGCCTGTGATGATCCACCGTGCACCCTTCGGTAGTCTGGAGCGTTTCTGTGCTGTGCTGATCGAGCATACCAGTGGTCACTTCCCCCTCTGGCTCACGCCTGAGCAGGTGGCTATCCTGCCTCTGTCGGAGAAGTACAACGACTATGCCCAGGAGGTTTGCAAGCAGTTCAGTGAGGGTGGTGTACGTGCCACCATCGACCTGCGCAACGAGAAGTTAGGTCGTAAGATCCGCGACAATGAGTTGAAGCGCATCCCCTATATGGTGATTGTCGGTGAGAAGGAGGCTGCTGATGGAACAGTGGCCGTTCGTCCTCAGGGCGGTGGTGAACAGAGTGTGAAGACCATCCAGGCATTTATCGATGAGGTGAATGCCCAAGTAGCCGAGATGACAAAAGATTTTTAAAAATAATTAATAAAAAATTTGGCTAATTCGCTGAAAGTTAGTAATTTTGCAGCCGATTTGTAAAAAAGTAGTGGATGAAGAATGACAAATTGAAGAATCAGTACCGGATCAATGACCAGATTCGTGTACGTGAAGTGCGCATCGTCGGTGACAATGGTTCCACCGTTGTTCCTACCCGAGATGCCATCAATATGGCCCGCGAGCAGGGAGTTGATCTCGTGGAGATCTCGCCCAACGCCAACCCGCCTGTCTGTCGTCTCATCGACTACTCCAAATTCCTTTACCAGCAGAAGAAGCGCCAGAAAGAGATGAAGGCCAAGCAGGTGAAGGTGGAGGTGAAGGAAATCCGTTTCGGTCCTCAGACTGACGAGCACGACTACCAGTTCAAGCTCAAGCACGCCAAGGAATTCCTGGAGGAAGGTAACAAGGTGAGAGCCTATGTGTTCTTCCGTGGACGTTCCATCCTGTTCAAGGAGCAGGGCGAGGTGCTGCTCCTCCGTTTCGCCAATGATCTGGAGGAAGTGGGTAAGGTAGAAGGCATGCCATCGTTAGAGGGTAAGAAGATGTTCCTCTATCTGGCTCCCAAGAAGGCTGGTGCCAAGAAGATGAGTCAGCAGGCCCGTGACAGGGAGGCTGCAGAGGCAGAGGCCAAGGAACAGGCCAAGCAGCAGAAGGAGGTTGAGGAGACAGAGGCACCAGCCAATGGTGGTCTGTTTGCCAATGCCAAGATCAGTGCCGATGCCTTGAAGAAACTGACAGAGGAAGAGTGAAAATGTGAAAAAGAAGACGGCGCGCCCGGTATATGCGTTGTCGTCGGATATTAATAACAATTTAAAATTTTAAAACAATGCCAAAAGTAAAGACAAACTCCGGCGCGAAGAAGAGATTCACGTTCACCGGAACAGGTAAGGTAAAGAGACGTCACGCTTACCACAGCCACATTCTGACGAAGAAGACCAAGAAGCAGAAGCGTAACTTGGTGGGTACAACTATCGTTGATCCGTCAAACATGAAGCAGGTCCGCGACCTGTTGTGTCTCCGTTAACCCTATTGTCGAACATTTAAAGTCAAGAAATTATGCCAAGATCAGTAAATCACGTTGCATCAAGAGCAAAGCGTAAGAGAATTTTGAAGTTGACCCGCGGTTACTTTGGTGCCCGCAAGAATGTTTGGACAGTAGCCAAGAATACCTGGGAGAAGGGTCTGACCTATGCCTATCGTGACCGTCGTAATAAGAAGCGCAACTTCCGTGCCTTGTGGATCCAGCGTATCAACGCTGCCGCTCGTCAGGAAGGTCTGAGCTACTCGGTCTTCATGGGTAAGCTCACCAAGGCTGGTATCGAGATCAACCGTAAGGTGCTCGCTGACCTCGCCATGAACAACCCCGAGGCTTTCAAGGCCATCGTGGAGAAGGTGAAGTAAAGAAAAGATCTTTATGTCAATAGGAGAGGGTAGTCGAAAGGCTATCCTCTCTTCGTTTTTTAGAAGATCTTGATGCGGTAGATAAGGCTCAGTTCTACGCGATTGCTGGTTTGGTCAGGGAGTCCACAGGCCTCCTTAAATGTGGTGGTCTTACCCACATAAGCCAGTGAGAGACGTGCGTCCTGAGAGAGGTCTGGAATCCACTGTACGGCTGCCTGATAGCCATAGTTGTGGCGGTAGTTCTTCAGGGCGGGGATGTCAGGTGCAGAGGCTTGTTCGGCAAATCCTTTCACCATACAGGCCCAATGGGGTGTGATCTGGTAGAGACAGCGTCCCACGAAACTATAGTATCTCACGTTGCGCAGGGCGACTGGGGATTTGGCATCAGCACTTACGATGCCATGACGGTCGATATCCTCCCATGCCCTGTAATAATCCAAGTAGCAGGTCCATTTCCCTATCGTCAGGCGAGAACCGAGCATCAGCAGACGATTGCTGACACCTTTCGCCTCCTGCATATAACTGTATGACCAGTGGTTCTCGAGTTTATCCCATAGACGGCTACCTATCCAGTTGACGGTGATGGACAGTGGATGGCGTGATTTCTCCAGTCCGGCACCAGGATAGGTCTTTTCGAGTGAGTTGTTATTGGTGTTGGATACATCCAGTTGTATCAGTTGCCGATGGCCGATGTCATAGCCGACTTCCACACCGATGAGTGAGGTGCTCAGATAGTTGTTGAAATCAGAGTATTCAAGTACCTGGATAGCGTTGGCGTCGTACTCGAAACCTCCCATCGAGAGGGCTTTCTTTCCGCCGGAGATTTTCAGTCGGTCGTTGATCTGATAGTTCACCATCATGATGTCGAGGCTGTTGGCAAAGCCATCGCTTTGTTGTTGCCAGGTCTTGTTCAACGCGTAGCGCAGACGGTAACTCCAGTGCTCATCAAGGAATCCTCTGGCCTCGAAACGCATCTGCCTTCCCTCGAAACCTCCTTGGGCATCGTGACCCAGATACTCTTCATAAGCGATGTTTGTGTTGAGGAAGATATTGAAGGCCTCGTTCTTTTTCTGCATCACGTTCAGTTTCTCGAGAATGGAGGCCACACCCTCATCACGGCCGCCCATGCCTACATTGTCACCCTGTGCCCAACCACTGATGGTTGTCAGACAGAAGAGAAGGGCGAGGATCAGTCCTTTCAATGAGAGGGAGATGCGATGTCTGCGGTGATCCACCTCAATGACACGCACCTTGACATGCTGGTGGAGTTTGACGACATCGAGGGGATGGGCAATGCGACGATTGGCCATCTGGGAGATGTGGACGAGTCCATCATGATGGACACCGATATCCACAAAGGCACCAAAGTTGGTAATGTTAGTGATGATGCCCGGCAGGATCATACCTTCCACAAGATCGTCGATGGTGGAGACATTCTTGTCGAACTCGAACTCCTCCAGTTGCTCCCGAGGGTCACGCCCTGGCTTCTCCAGTTCCTTCATGATATCGGTGAGGGTGGGGATACCAACCTCGGCTGTGACATACCGTTTGATGTCGATGGCCTCGCGCTTTTCTTTGTTTTTGATCAGGTCTGCGACACTACAGCCCTGATCCTTGGCCATCTGTTCAACGATAGCGTAACTCTCGGGATGGACGGCAGAGTTGTCGAGTGGGTTCTTGGCGCCTGGGATGCGTAGGAAACCAGCACACTGCTGATAGGCAGAAGGACCTAAGCGAGGTACTTTCTTCAGTTGGGCGCGGGAGGTGAAGGCCCCATTCTCCCTGCGGTAATCCACAATGTTCTTGGCGAGGGTAGGTCCCAGACCACTGACGTACATCAGCAGATGTTGTGAGGCGGTGTTGAGGTTGACACCCACATTATTGACACAACTTTCCACCGTCTGGTCAAGGGAGTGTTTGAGTTTCGTCTGGTCCACATCGTGCTGGTACTGGCCCACACCGATGCTCTTGGGGTCGATCTTCACGAGTTCTGCCAGAGGATCCATCAGGCGACGACCTATGGAGACAGCCCCACGAACAGTGACATCCTCTTCAGGAAACTCCTCGCGGGCGATCTTAGAAGCAGAATAGACAGAGGCACCAGCCTCAGATACCACAAAGACCTGTGGTGCAGGAGTCTGGGATGTCTTCTTCGCATCGATGTCATAACGACCAGCGATAACATCCTTGATGAAACTGGCAGTTTCACGACTGGCTGTGCCATTGCCAATGGAGATGGCCTCAATCTGGAATTTGGAGATCATCTTCTGGATGGCCATGGCTGCCTCCATGCGTTTATTGACAGGAGGATGCGGGAAGATGGCCTCATGGTGGAGCAGGTTACCTTGGGCGTCGAGGCATACCACCTTACAACCTGTGCGGAAACCTGGATCGACGCCCATGACACGTTTCTGTCCTAAGGGCGCACCTAAGAGCAGTTGACGCAGGTTTTCTGCAAAGACTCGGATAGCCTCTTCATCAGCCTTCTCTTTACTGGAGGCAGCAAACTCCGTCTCGATGGCGGGTTTGAGGAGGCGTTTATAGCCATCATCAATGGCCTCCGCCACTAATCTGCCGCAGGGGGTGTTGCCATAGACATAATGGCGCTTGAGACGATCGACGGCCTCTTCATCGTCAGGGGAGATGCTGATGCGGAGGATGCCTTCGTCTTCACCCCGTCGCATGGCGAGCAGACGATGAGAAGAACAGCGTTTGAGGGGTTCCTGCCAATCGAAATAGTCGCTGTACTTATTTGCTTCGTCGCTGTCAGCCTTGGCCTTCACGACCTTTGAGGTGATGATGGCCTGACGGGAGAAAGCATTGCGGAGTTGTTGACGACTGCGCTCGTCCTCACTGACCGTTTCTGCAATGATGTCCTGGGCGCCCTTGATAGCCGTCTCTGCATCTTTGACTTCGCCCTTGACGAATCGTTCTGCTGCACGTTCAGGATCTCGTTCGCGCTGAACCATGAGGATCTGGGCAAGGGGCTCCAGACCCTGTTCGCGTGCCACCTGAGCCCTTGTACGTCGTTTGGGCTTATAGGGCAGGTAGATATCTTCGAGTTCTGTCGAATCCCAACAGTCATCGATACGCTTCTGTAATTCAGGCGTCATCTTGTCCTGTTCAGTGATGGTCTTGATAACGGTCTCCTTGCGCCTCAGAATCTCCTGGAGTTTATCGAAGCGGTCGCTGATGGCTGCTATCTGAACCTCATCGAGTCCTCCTGTCCGTTCTTTGCGATAGCGGGAGATAAAGGGAATGGTACAGCCCTCTTCCAATAGGGCGAGGGTGTTGGCTACTGCCCGCTCCTGGAGGTTCAGTGCGGTGGCAATCAGTTTGGCGAAGATGTTCTTTTCCATAAGGCCGTCTGCAAAATCGTTAATTTGTGTGCAAAAATAATGAAAATCCATGAGAATTGTGTAATTTTGCAGTTCGAAAGTATAGAAAAATGAGAAAAAGGTTTGTTTTGATGTTCATGTCGCTTCTGATGGTACTCTGTTCCGTCCAGGCAGAGGACACCCCGAATTCCCGACAGGCACGCAGGATCTTCAACAGTGCCTATCAGCAGGTGTTTGGGGAACAGGGGGCTACCTTGCACTACGATGTGAACATCATTGGCATCTATAAGACCAATGGTACGATATGGTATAAAGGTAAGAAGAGTAAGTTTGAGGATGCCAAAATGAACTCCTGGAACGATGGTGTCACCGTCTATACCGTCAAGAAGAAAAAGAAGAAGGAAGTGGAGATCCACAGTGCCAAGAACAATAAGTCGGATAAGTATTCAAGCAAATTCAAGTTTGAGCCTGAAAATTTCGACTATAGTATCGCCGAACAGCCGGAAGGACTGATGATTACGCTACATGCCAAGAAGGGTAAGAAAGGTATCAAGGAGGTGCATGCCTTGGTGAAGCGCAAGACCTACGAGCCTATCAGTGTGCGTATTAAGATCGCCTTTGTGTGGACCACCATCAGGATATCGAACTTCCGTTCTGGTGGCATCACAGACGAGATGCTGCGTTTCCCCAAGGAGAAATACAAGGATTACGAATTTGTAGATAAGCGATGATCTCTGTAGAAGGACTGAAAGTGGAGTTTGGGGTGAAGCCCCTGTTCGTGGATGCGAGTTTCGTGATTAATGACCGGGACCGTATTGCCTTAGTGGGTAAGAATGGTGCAGGCAAATCGACCCTGCTGAAGATCCTCTGTGGACAACAGAAGGCCACTGAGGGAACGGTGAGTATCCCCAATGACTGTCGCATCGGTTATCTGCCCCAGGTGATGATCCTGCAGGATGATACGACAGTGCGCGAAGAAGCCCAGAAAGCCTTTGCCGACATCACGAAGATGAAGGAGAGACTCGACAAGATGAACCGGGAGTTGGCTGAGCGTACTGACTATGAGAGTGCGGGTTATCTGGCGCTGATTGAGAAATACACCACGGAACATGAACGTTACCTGATGATGGGTGCGGAGAGTAGGGAGGCAGAACTGGAGCGTACGTTGATGGGACTGGGTTTCCTGCGTACGGACTTCGAACGACCCACCTCTGAGTTCTCTGGGGGTTGGCGCATGCGTATCGAACTGGCGAAGATACTCTTGCAGAAGCCTGACGTGCTGTTGCTCGATGAGCCAACGAACCATCTGGATATCGAGAGTATCCAGTGGCTGGAGCAGTTCCTGGCACAGAGTTCGAGTGCTGTGGTGCTTGTGAGTCATGACCGTGCTTTTATCAATCATGTGTCGAACCGTACGCTGGAGATTTCCTGTGGAAAGGTGATCGACTATAAGGTGAAGTATAACGAATATGTTGTCCTGAGGAAGGAACGTCGTGAACAACAGATACGTGCCTACGAGAACCAGCAGAAAGAAGTGGCTGATATGAAAGCGTTTATTGAACGCTTCAGGTATCAGGCGACGAAGGCTGTGCAGGTGCAGCAGAAGATTAAACAGTTGGAGAAGATCGTGCCCATCGAGATCGACGAGGTGGACAACTCCGCCATGCACCTGAAGTTCCCGCCCTGTCTGAGGAGTGGTGACTATCCCGTGATCTGTGACGAGGTGAGGAAGGACTATGGGGCACATACTGTGTTCGACCATGTGTCACTGACCATCAAGCGAGGCGAGAAGGTGGCCTTCGTAGGCAAGAACGGTGAGGGTAAATCGACACTTGTGAAATGTATCATGGGTGAAATACCCTTTACAGGAGAACTGAAGGTCGGACACAATATCCAGATCGGCTATTTCGCGCAGAATCAGGCACAGTTGCTGGATGAGAACCTGACCGTGTTCCAGACTATCGACTATGTGGCGAAGGGTGAGATTCGTTTGAAGATCAACGATATCCTTGGTGCCTTTATGTTTGGTGGCGAGGAGAGTGACAAGAAGGTGAAGGTGCTCAGTGGAGGTGAAAGGAGTCGTCTGGCGATGATCCGTCTGTTACTGGAACCAGTGAACCTGTTGATTCTCGATGAGCCTACGAACCATCTCGACATGCCTTCGAAGGATGTGCTGAAGGAGGCTATCAAGGCTTTCGATGGGACGGCGATCATCGTCAGTCATGACCGTGAGTTCCTGGATGGTCTGGTGACGAAGGTGTATGAGTTCGGCGGTGGGAAGGTGAAAGAGCATCTCGGTGGTATCTATGACTTCCTTAGGGAGAAGAAAATCTCTGAGTTGAATGAGTTGGGACAGATTGGACCGACCAGTCCGGCAGGAAATAAGACAGTCCCATCTACCAGTGAGTCCCCAGCAGACCAATCTGCCACTATCTCGAAGGCCCTGAGTTATGCTGAGCGCAAGGAACAACTGAAACAAAAGAACCGTGCTGAGAAGGCTGTGAAGGCATCGGAAGCCAAGATTGAAAAGATGGAAGTCCGCCTGAAGGAACTCGACGAGTTGTTGATGATCCCTGAGAATGCTTCGGACATGACACTTGTGACGGAATATACTTCGACGAAGAAATGTCTCGACGAGGAAGTGGAGAAATGGGAGCAGTTAAGTGAGGAATTGGAAACAATCACACAAAATATTGAATCAAGATGAAACGAATTGTAATGATGATGGCTATGTCAACCATTAGTCTGATGGCAGTGGCCCAAGAGCCACTCAGTTCTGGATTGGACCGTTCGAACTTTGATACGAGTGTCCGTCCTGGTGATGATTTCTATGAGTATGCCTGTGGTGGGTGGGTTAAGAAGAATCCCCTGCCTGCCGCCTATTCGCGCTATGGCAGTTTTGACCAGTTGCAGGAGAGTAACGATAAGCGTATCAACGGCATCCTCTCGGAACTGTTGAATAACAGTTATGAGGAAGGTACCATCGAACAGAAACTTAGTGACCTCTATAAACTGGCGATGGACTCTGTACGTAGGAACCAGGAGGGTGTCGCTCCAGTGATGCCTCTGATCAAACGGTTGGAGGCTGCCAAGACCAATGCACAGTTGTTGGCTATCCAACTGGAACTGGCACCCTATGGCGAACAGGAGTTCTTCTATGCAGGTTTCGGTGCTGATGACAAGAACGCCACCCAGAATATCCTGAACGTGTATCAGGGTGGATTGACGCTTGGACAGAAAGAGTATTATCTGGACAATGACAAGGCGACTGCTGATATCCGTGAAGCCTTCAAACAGCACATCGTGAAGATGTTCCAACTCTTCGGTTTCAGCAAGGCTGCTGCCACCAAGAAGATGCAGAATATCATGAAGGTGGAGACGGCGCTGGCCAAGGTGTCGAAGTCGAGGACAGAATTGCGTGACCCGGAGGCCAACTATAACAAGATGACCTTGCAGGAGTTCCAGACGAAGTATCCCAACCTGCCGCTGGAGAAGGTTATGAATGCTAAAGGCATCGAGAGCAAGTATCTGCAGGAGATGGTGGTGGGTCAACCTGCCTTTTTGGAAGGTGCCAACCTGCTGGTTGGCAGTATTAAACCTGCAGAGTATCGTGACGTGATGGAGTGGGGGATTATTGATGGTGCCGCCAATTATCTGAGTGATGCCACAGTGGCAGAGAAGTTTGACTTTGAGGGACGTGTACTCTCAGGTCGTCAGGAGAACCATCCCCTCTGGAAACGTAGTACAGCACAGGTGCAGCGCATGATGGGTGAGGCCCTGGGAAAAATCTATGTAGAGAAATACTTCCCCGAGTCATCTAAGAAACGTATGACTACGCTGGTGAAGAACCTGCAGATTGCCCTTGGAGAACGTATTGCCGCTCAAGACTGGATGAATGACTCCACGAAGGTAAATGCGCTGTTGAAGTTAAATACCTTCTATGTGAAGATCGGCTATCCCGATAAGTGGACGGATATCTCAGCCTTGAAGATTGATGCGAAAAATTCTTACTATGAAAATGTTCAGGCATGCAATAGATTCTGGAACAAGTGGGATATCGAGCATCGTGTGGGTAAACCCGTTGACCGGGATGACTGGCATATGACACCCCAGACTGTGAATGCTTACTATAATCCAACGACCAATGAGATCTGCTTCCCTGCAGGTATTCTTCAGTATCCGTTCTTTGACCCTCAGGCTGACGACGCCTTCAACTATGGGGCTATTGGTGTGGTGATTGGTCATGAGATGACCCATGGCTTTGATGATCAGGGTCGTCGCTTTGATAAGGACGGTAATATGCAGGACTGGTGGACTGAAAACGATGGAAAGAATTTTACAGAACGTACGGATAAATATGCAGACTTCTTCTCCGCGATCAGTGTGCTGCCGGATCTGAAGGCTAATGGTCGTCTGACACTGGGTGAGAACCTCGCTGACCACGGTGGTCTGCAGGTGGCTTTCACCGCCTATAAGAACGCTACGAAATATGCGCCCTTGGATGAGTTGGATGGTCTGACGGCTGACCAGCGCTTCTTCCATGCATACGCTGGTGTATGGGCCAATAACATCACTGAGGCAGAGATCCGCAAGCGTACGAAGAGTGATCCCCATTCCCTGGGTCGCTGGCGTGTCAATGGAGCCTTGCCCCATGTCGATGCTTGGTATGAGGCCTTTGGCGTGAAAGAGGGTGATAAGATGTTCATTCCGAAGGTTGAGCGTCTCCAATTGTGGTAATTTTGGACAAAATGACACAAAATGCCGTCGTAAATATAAATTTACGGCGGTTTTTTTTGGTTTATTAAAAAAATTATTTAATTTTGCACCTAACTTTAGTTAAAACGCGTTTTATGATGAACGAAGATATTACTCTTAACCCTGAAAGGACGGACCGAGGCATGCAGCAGATGCAGCATGAGGAAATCGCCTTGGAGCGTACTGATGACATACAGATGGAGCAACAGATGCAGATGCATGCCGCCCAGGGTGTCAAGTGTCCCCATTGTGGTGCCATGAATGAACCAGAGGCCGTCTTCTGTGCCTCCTGTGGTCAACCCATTGGTAAGACCTCCTGCCCCAACTGTGGTGCTGACATTGATCCCGATGCTGATTTCTGTGAGGTTTGCCGACATTATGTCCGTACGGATGTATGCTCCTTCTGTGGTGCCCGTCTTACAGGTAGCGAGGCTTTCTGCCCGGAGTGTGGAAGTCCAAGAGGTGGTATTGTCTGTCCCGTCTGTCATACCCTGAACGATTTCGCTTTCTGTAAACAGTGTGGTACCCCGTTGACAGACGAGGCCAAACAGTTGCAGGAAGAAGTGAGGCAGTTGCCGGAGTATGCGGAGTTGCAACAGTTGGCTACAGAGATCCAACAGATGGGTCTGACTCTCCCGTACTCATCAGAAAGAGAACTGGTCCGCGATCAGTTGAATATGAAGTTGCGTGAGCGGGTACTGAAACTGTTGGCGGAAGACAGGGGTATTGTCCATCCCGTGATTCCTGAGTCTGAGCGCAAGCGTATGAGTCGCGAGGAGTATGATGCCAAGAAGAAAGAACGTCTTGAAAAGATCACGGCGATACTCGACAAGATGGCTCAGGGACCTCAACTCAAGCCTGCTCAGGTGCGCAACTATGCTATGGCTTGTAAGCCACAGGGGGTCAGACTAGCCTGGGAGTGTAATTTCAAACACGCCCTCCATTCCAGTCCCTGTGGGTGTGCCAAACCCCAGTTGGGTGGCAAGTGGGTAATCCTCGGCAAGAATACTAAGAAAGAAATTAAAGACGATATATAAATGAGCACGAAAAATCCTTTCGATTCCAGTCAACTAGGAGATGCGAGTCAGACGCTTCGGCCTTCCACCCTCGATGGTGAAAGCAGAGATGCCACGATGCGTTCATCCATGATGGAAGACTCTTTTTCGTTCAGGGCTGACGAACCCGTAGAAAACACTGACGTGGAGGAGAAATACTTTCTCCTGAAAGGGGTGAAATATCGGAACGTACAGTCGTTGAGTGATAATTCCGGAGAGGCTCAGGTGTTCCTGGTGGAGCGTAATGGGGAAAACTATGTGTTGAAGATTTACTATCCCAATTTCGATGTCAACAAGAAGATCCTTCAGACGGTTTATAATTTCGACTTTGAGATGATCGTCAAGGTCTATGACTTCGGAAAGACCTATGTGGATGGTAAGCATCGCTATTATGAACTGATGGAGTACCTCTGTGGCGGTACTATGTCGGATTATCACCTGAATGGCGATTTGGACAAGTTCCGTCGCATTGCTTTGCAAGGTGCTGCAGCCCTGGCTTATTGTCATCAGTGTAATATCCTCCATAAGGATGTCAAACCCAGCAATTTCTTCTTCCGTGACAAAGAACATACCGAACTGGTGTTGGGAGATTTCGGTATCTCCAGTATTCTGGATCAGGACGGTAAATCGCATAAGACCACTCAGGCCCGTACCCCCATTTATGCTGCACCGGAGATGTACACCGATGTGATTGATGGTGTGGTGGAGGTGACTCCTGCCGCCGACTTCTATTCACTGGGTATCTGTCTGATGGCCCTGTGGTTGGATGGATCCCCGATGAGTACGAATGAGCGGGTGATGATGCGTCAGAAGAATGAGGGACGATTGCCTCATATCCAGGAACTGCCTGAGCGTGTCAAGATGATTGTTCAGGGTCTGACGGTTGTAAATCCTGGTAGTCGCTGGGGTTATGAACAGGTGGAAGAATGGTTTAAGGGTGGCAGTCCGAAGGTCGATCTGTCCTCACCATTCCTGAAATACAAGAGTTTTATCGTGGATCCCGACCGTAACCTGGTGGCTGACAATATCCACGAGTTGATTCCCCTGTTGCTCGACAATGAGAAACTGGCCATCGGCTATCTTTATAATGGTCGTATCAGTTCATGGTTGGAATCGTGTGGCAACCAGAAGTTAAGCACCATCGTGAAGGATATCGTGGTGAACCGTTATCCTGTGGATCAGCGTGCCGGACTGATGGCAGCAGTCTATGCGATGGAACCTACTTATCCGTATAAAGATGTCAAGGGTAATCTCTGTGACGATGCTCATAGTGTGGCTATTTCCCTGTTGAGTTATCAGAATGACTACGCCCTTCTGTTGACAAATCCCAATGACAGTCTGTTCCTCTATCTGGAAACACATACGAAGTGCAATGTGGATCGTCTCCGTTCCTATTTCACAAACATGGAGAAGGAGAACGCCCATGTGCCTATCATGCGTATGGTATATGAGATAGACCCGGATATCCCGTTGCTCTCCCATCATCCCTCTTCGAACCTGAAGGAGATCGTCAGGACTTTCGGCAGGGAAAAACTGACAGAAGATGACTGGCATAGTCTGACAGACGGTCGTCTGTTGTCGTGGATGTATAGCCACGAAGACCGTATGGCCTGCGAGAGTCTGCGTATTTTGACCAAGAACCAGTCCTATTCTGAGGCATTGGCCTATAAAGTTCTTTATAACCTTGACCGTGAGTCGGGTTATGATCTCAAGAATGCCTTTACACCGATACAGATTGCAGAACAGCTCAATGAACGACTGAAGAAGGCAGAGCATCTGAGTGATCAGGAGTTCGCGGAAGAGATGAAGGACCTGACAGAGTTGAATGGCCGGTTCAGTTATTATGCCCAACTGCATGGCTGGACAGAGGTGTTGAACGAGTATAATCGCTGCTTCGATATGAAGAGTGAGGAGAACCGTGAACGTCTGGGGGCCTATGATGCCAAAACAGCCGTCTATCGCTTCTGTCGTATTCTGGGAGTGGCACCGGTTTATGTGATGCCAGACGGTACGGAGTTGACTGATGGCAGAAACCTTGATCCCCATAACAATGCCCAGATGCGTACGGAGATACGTAATGGTTCTCTAAGTCAGTGGATGTCGGTCTTCTATCATGAGGATCCGTTTGCTGACTTCTCTGCAGATTATGCATACGAACATGCGTTGGAGGAGTGGTTGATGGCCTTGGGTAAGATTGATGTTACCCAGACCTATTACAAGCGCTTCGTCGATGCCCGTGAAGAGACGACAAACAGGATTAAGAGTGTCCGTGACAACTGGCAGAAGGCCAAGGGGCAGGAGAAACTCTGGCGGATGGTGTTCTACGTGTTGTGTGGTCTCTGGTTGCTGCTGATCCTGTTTATTGGTGTGAAAGACCGTACTTATCTGCTCTCGCACACCTTCCTGTCAATAGGACTGCCTCTGGGAGGTATGACCGCTGTGATTGTGGGGACACGTGCCTACTTCCGTGGTTATGATGTGTTCTTCTCCTTCCTCTGGGGCCTGGTAGGGGCTTTGTCCTCCTTTATACCTATTATTATTTTAAAATATTTTGCGCAGTCCCATCCCTCCCTGTTCAATATGGCGATTATCGTTATCACGCTGGTCTATATGCTGATCAGTCATCTGACGGACTTCCGTGGTGACCAGAAAGCCGATAGTAAACTGATTGCGGAGGTGTTGGACAATGACGTGAAGTCGATGCTGCTGGAACCGCTGTACTATACGTTCAAGACAAAGTCGTATAAGTTTAAGGGATCGAAGTTTGGCCTGTTGAATGATGTAACGGATCAGGTACGATCTATCAGTGGAGAGAGTGTACTGCATTATATCTTGTGGAGTGTGCTGGCCTTGATCTTCGTCCTGGACTTTATCATCTTCAGTCCGAGTCTGTTGAATGTCAGCAATCCCAACACCAGTAGTCTGAACCCTACAGAGATTTTTAAGCAAATAGAGAGAGACGTAGAATAAAATAAATGGTTTGCGAGAATTGTCATAAAGAAAACCGGAGCATTGCCAAGTTCTGTAAGTGGTGTGGTCAGCCATTGGCCATGCAGGATATGCTTGACAAATTGGTGGGACTTGACGAGGTGAAGCGTCAACTGAAGACTATTGTCGATACCTATACCTATCTCCGTTCGCGTAAGGATATCGCCAATGTGCGAATCTCAGTGAATGCCGTTATCATTGGTGAGACAGGTACGGGAAAGACAGCTTTGGCTGAGATCCTCCGTGATTATTTCTATAAGCATAAGATCATTGAGAAACCGAAGTTGACGATGGTTGATGCTGTCGATTATCAGCGTTTCGTTGATAAGTGGGATGATAACATCAAGAAGGCCAAGGGCGGTATTCTTTTCTTTGACAATGTCCAGAAACTCCTTCCCGACAAATACTCCAGTCAGGTGAACCCGCTTGACAAACTGTTTGTCGAGATGGACAAATGGGAAGATAATCCCATCGTGATCATCTCCGGTCTGACCAAAGGTCTGGAAGACTTCCTGGAGAGCAACCCTGCAGTGGCTAACCGTTTCAAATACACCTTCCGTCTGCCTACACCGGGATTCCAGGAGTTGACCGATATCTGTAAACTGAGTCTTCAGATGAAGTATGGTGTCACGAAGTTCTCAGAAGAGGCAGAGAATCAGTTGACCCGTTTCTTCAAATATCAGGTGAAGATCAAGGATGACACCTTTGGTAATGGTCATCTGGCCATCAAGACGGCGGAGGATATCTTTACGCATTTCATCAGTCGTGGCATCGATGCCGCTCAGGTGGAGAAAGACGATATCACAGGCTATGTACCAGAGGAGCGTTCTGTCGATGATATCCTGAAGGATCTCGACAACTTCATCGGTATGGATGAAGTGAAGAGTGCTGTCCGTGAGATGGCCTATTCTGTGCAGAACAGCATCCAACGAGCCGAACGAGGGTTGGGTGAGCAGGAGAAGATGTCGATGCACATCATCCTCACGGGTAATCCTGGTACTGGTAAGACCACCATCGCCCGTAAACTTGGAGAGATCCTGGCCTCTGTGGGATATCTGGATAGTGGACATGTCGTGGAAGTCGATCGTGCCAAGATGGTGAGCCCTTATCAGGGAGAGACTCCCAAGGTGGTTGATCGTCTGTGTGACAAGGCGATGGGTGGCATCCTCTTTGTGGATGAGGCCTATACACTGGCACCTCAGAGTGCTGCGGGAGACCGTGATAATCAGGGAGCCCAGGCACTGGAGAAACTGATGAAGCGCATGGAGGATGACCGTGGTAAGTTTGTGGTGATTGCTGCAGGCTATCGGACGGAGATGGAGAATCTCTTCCGCATCAATCCGGGCTTCCGCAGTCGTTTCAACTATTTCCTCGATATCAAGGACTACTCTCCTGATCAGTTATATGATATCATGCAGGTCTTTGCCAAGGAGAAGAAATACCTGTTCTCTACAGAGGCAGAGGAATTGACCAAGAAGATGATCACGGAGATGTATAATTCCCGTGACAAGGACTTTGCCAACGGTCGTACGATGCGAACCCTCTTCGACCAGATCTGTAAGAAACAGGCCCAGCGTCTGCAGGGTCAGAGTATCTCCCAGATGAGCAACGAGGAACTGATGACCATCATTCCTGCTGATGTGCCATACGAGGCTCCACAATCCGTGGATGTCTCCGACTGTCTGGCGAAACTCGATGGTCTGGTGGGTCTGAGTGCCGTGAAGAAAGAAGTCTCTAATCTGGCCTCTTATCTGAACCTGCAGATCAAGCGTGGGGAGACCAATACGTTCCAAGGCAAACATTATGTGTTCACAGGTAATCCTGGAACAGGTAAGACCACTGTGGCCCGTATCATGGCTGATATCTTCAAGACGCTTGGTATCGTGGCACGAGGTCAACTGGTGGAGGCTGACCGTTCCAAACTGGTGGCTGGCTATTCCGGACAGACCGCTATCAAGACTAACCAGTTAGTGGATCAGGCTTTGGGTGGTGTTCTCTTCATCGATGAGGCCTATACCTTGAAGTCCAGTGATGGAGACACCTTCGGTTCAGAAGCGATAGACACACTGTTGAAACGTCTGGAGGACGACCGTGGTAAGTTCGTCTGTATCGTGGCTGGTTATACGGATCAGATGCACGACTTCATCGACTCCAATCCAGGTCTGAAGAGTCGTTTCACGCAGACCATCCACTTCGATGACTATACACCGGATGAGTTGACTGAGATCTTCCTGCATCTGGCAGAAGCCAAGAACTTCGTGGTCGATGAGGATACACGAGGTGCCATTCACCGTCAGTTTGAACAACTCTACCTGCGTCGTGATAAGAACTTCGGTAATGCCCGTGAGGCCCGTAAGATCTTCGATGAGGCTGTGGAGCGTCAGAGCCAGCGTCTTGTCAAACTGATGAATGATCCTGGTTTCCAGGAAAGTGACATGTTCAGTCTGACGAAGGAAGACCTGCCGATGGCACAGAATGACACCGCTCGTCCGTTGGATGAGGTTCTTAACGAACTGGATGAGTTTGTTGGCATGCGTTCTGTGAAGAACTCTATCCGTCGTCTGGCTGTGCAGAGCATGTTTATGAAACAGCGTGCAGCCATGGGTGCAGGAAAGGTTCAGCAGATGTCGATGAACTTCGTGCTGACAGGTAATCCTGGTACAGGTAAGACCACCATCGCCCGTAAGATGGGAGAGATACTCCAGTCGATGGATATCCTGCCTACGAGTCGTGTGTTGGAGACCAGTCGTGCTACGCTGGTCGGAAAATATATGGGCGAGACTCCGAAGATTGTCAATAGCATGTGTGACAAGGCCATGGGTGGTATTCTCTTTATTGATGAGGCATACACTCTCAGTGATGGAGGAGACCAGTATGGCAAGGAGGCCATTGACACCCTGATGAAGCGTATGGAAGATGACCGTGGCAAGTTCGTGGTGATTGCTGCAGGTTATAAGGATAAGATGGATGATTTCATGATGATGAATCCAGGTTTGGCCAGTCGGTTCACGCATAAACTGCATATCGACGACTATAACGAGGATGAATTGTTGGCCATCTTCAAGTCCATGGCACATAAGGAACAATATACCCTTTCTCAGACGGCAGAGTACAAGGCACTTGATACCATCTATAAGATGGTGTTGAGCAAGGACGAGTCATGGGGCAATGCCCGTGAGATGCGTAACCTGCTTGATGCTACCATCCAGAAACTCTCGATCCGTGTGTCGCAGATGCCGCCTGACCAGGTGACGAAAGAAACATATCAGTTGATTTTACCAGAAGATATATAAGCGATGATTATTTGTCCAGCGTGTAAAGAAGAGATAGACGACGATTCCTATTTTTGTGATCAGTGTGGTCAGGCCTTGCTGTTCTGCAAGCAGTGTGGACGTGTAGGATTGGGACGTCGCTGTACCTACTGCGGTGGCCTGATGGTCTCCCAAGATGCCAATGTCAATCCGGCTTCTCCCTCACTTCGCAATTCGATCGGGACTTTTGCCAGTATTGGTATGGACCAGAGCGTTTCACAGGCTCAGGGCAAAGGCAGCATGCCTGTCCTGACACTTGCTAACGACAGTCTGAACATTCGTATGGTGGCTATGAACGGTGCCATCATCGGACGAAGGAAAGGACCCTATACCCGGTTCTTTGAGAAACAGGCCTACGTCTCAGGTGTTCATGCCCAACTGAAATACAATCCGGGAACAGGATGGTGCATTGCAGACAAACACTCCTCTAACGGTACGAAATTGAATCAGCATATCCTGCAGCCCGATGTGGAAATGACACTGAACAACGGTGACATCCTGACATTGGCTAATATCAGTCTGCAGGTTATTATCAGATAGAATAATGGTAACATTAGAGATATCATCAGCCAGCAGGAACGGCTGTGTGAGAGATCATAATGAGGACATGATACTGGTGGATAACCATTTTGTCCGCGATGACGATTACAAGACCCTGCTGACACTGAACCATGAAGACAGGTTTATTGTAGCGCTTGCTGACGGTATGGGAGGTCATAACCGTGGTGATGTTGCCAGTAGTGATATCCTGCATAACCTACAGTATTATTACCATGATATCCCTTTAGGACTCAATGCCAGTGACTTCAATGAGGCGATTGTCGGGTGGTTGGATTCCATCAATAATTTCGTCGTTTCGAAGGGTAGGGCGGATGAGCAGTTCAAGGGGATGGGTACCACCCTCGTGGGACTGGCGTATTATGCTGGAGATTTCTATTCATTGAACTGTGGAGATAGCAGGCTTTATCGGTTCAGGGATGGAGAACTGACGCAGTTGACGACTGATCATTCGTTGAACACCATGCTCGGTTCTGAGAAACATTCCAGTGTTATCACGAACTGTATTGGAGGAGGCTGTACCAATTCCTATATCGATATTGTCAGACTGACTGACGACATTCGGCGTAATGATATCTACCTGCTCTGTTCAGACGGACTTACTGACATGGTTCATGAGTCCCGTATCTCCCGTATGCTGGCAGATGGGGCCAATGCCAACCTGCTCTGTGAGGCTGCCATCGAGAAGGGGGGACTCGACAATGTCTCCACCTGTGTGATAATGATTAAGTAATAAGACAACCATGCCATTAAGATTACCAGACAGACTGCCCGCCATTGATATTCTGAAGAACGAGAATATCTTTGTGATGGACAATTCCAGGGCTACCACTCAGGATATTCGTCCTTTGCGGATCGCTATCCTGAACCTGATGCCACTGAAGATAACGACAGAGACGGATCTGATCCGTCTGCTTTCCAATACCCCTCTGCAGTTGGAGATCAGTTTCATGAAACTGAAGAGCCATACGCCGAAGAACACCCCTATAGAGCACATGATGATGTTCTACCGTGACTTCGCGGAGATGCGCAATGAGAAGTACGACGGTATGATTGTGACGGGTGCCCCGGTGGAGCAGTTGGAGTTTGAGGATGTGCTCTATTGGGATGAGATCAAGGAGATCTTCACGTGGGCGCGTACGCACGTCACGAGTACCTTATATATATGTTGGGCTGCCCAGGCAGGACTCTATTATTACTATGGGGTGCCCAAGTATCCGTTGGCGATGAAGATGTTCGGTATCTTCCCCCAGACGCCCCTTGACCCCAAACTGCCTATCTTCCGAGGTTTCGACGATGTGTTTATGATGCCCCATAGCCGTCATACGGAGATCCGACGTGAGGATATCCTCGCCAACCCCGAACTGACGCTGATTGCTGAGTCGGAAGATAGTGGCGTGAGTATCGTCATGGCACGAGGCGGACGAGAGTTCTTTATCACAGGTCATCTGGAGTATGCGCCCAATACCCTCGACAACGAGTATAAGCGCGACAAGGATGTCCGTAAGGACGTAGCACCACCACTGAACTATTATAAGAATAACAATCCCAAGAATCCGCCGATGGTGACTTGGCGCTCTCATGCGAACCTGTTCTACACCAACTGGGTGAACTACTACGTCTATCAGGAGACACCTTATAATATCGACGACATCAAGTAGTCTTCAGCCTTGACCCCGTTAGAACTGTTAGCCCCTGCGAAGAATCTGGAATGTGGCATGGCCGCCATCGACCATGGTGCTGATGCCGTCTATATCGGTGCCCCTCATTTCGGTGCCCGTGCAGCAGCAGGTAACAGTATCGAGGATATCCGTCGTCTTTGTGACTATGCCCATCCTTTCGGGGTGAAGGTCTATGTCACGGTGAACACCATCCTTTACGATGATGAGTTGGAGGACACCCGACAGTTGCTTCTGGATCTGGAAACTGCCGGCGTTGATGCCATTCTCGTACAGGATATGGCCGTCCTGCAGTTGGCGGCAGGTATGTCCCTGACACTCCATGCCTCCACACAGACCGATAACCGTACACCAGAGAAGGTGCGCTGGTTGAAAAGTTTGGGCTTTGCCCGTACTGTTCTGGCGCGTGAACTTTCTGTGGAAGAGATTGCTTCTATCCATCGCGAGGTGCCTGATATGCCGCTGGAGGTGTTTGTTCACGGGGCCCTATGTGTCAGTTACTCAGGACTTTGCTATGCTTCCCAGCACTGTTTCAATCGTAGTGCCAATCGTGGGGAGTGTGCCCAGTTCTGCAGAATGAAATTCTCCTTGGTGGATGCTGATGGTCAGGAGATTGAGCATGAGCGTTATCTGCTCTCCCTGAAGGATATGAACCAGAGCGACCATCTGCAGGAACTCATCGAGGCAGGTGCCACCTCCTTCAAGATTGAGGGACGTCTGAAGGATGCTGCCTATGTGAAGAATGTGACAGCCGCCTATAGTCAGCGGTTAGATGCGATCATCCGTCAACATCCGGAGAAGTACTGTCGAGCCTCAAAAGGCCATTGCGACTATTTGTTTACCCCTGATTTGAACCGTACGTTCAACCGTGGCTATACCACCTACTTCCTCCATGGTCGTCAACCTGATATCGCCTCTTTCGACACCCCCAAGGCAGTGGGTGAGTATGTGGGTACTGTTAAGGAGATCCGTGGTGACTCGTTCAATGTCGCTGGTGTGGCGCGTTTTGCCAATGGCGATGGTCTCTGTTTCCAGAATGAAGCGCGTCAGTTGGAGGGCTTCCGTGCCAATCGTGTGGAGGGTAACCGTATCTTCCCCTACAAGATGCCCCAAGGTCTTCGTCCTGGCATGCGTCTGTATCGGAATAACGACCAGGAATTCGAACGGCTTCTCTCTGGCCAGAGTGCACATAGGAAGATTCCTGTCTCTCTCTCCCTACGCGCTGTAGAAGGGGGATTTGAGTTGTCTGCCAGTTCATGTAAGGTGTTCCTGCCACTGGCTCATCAGAAGGCGCAGAAATCGCCTCGTGAGAATCTTGTCCGACAGTTGACGAAGTTGGGTGACACCATCTACGAGTGTCAGGAGATAGATATCCCTGCCGACTTTGACTATTTCATTCCCAATAGCCTACTCTCCGAACTGCGTCGCAGTCTGGTGGAGAAACTGGTCTCACAGGGGGACAGGCAC
>JAFYPG010000124.1 GCA_017547605.1 Prevotella sp. | reverse complement strand
TCCTCTACAGGGCAGCCCGCATTGCCAGCCGCTGTGAGAACAACTTCCCGGCTTTCCTCGCCATGGGACTGGCACTGCTCCTCGTTGTACAGGCCACGTTCAACATGCTGGTGGCCGTAGGTATCGCACCTGTGACCGGCCAGCCGTTACCCCTCATCAGTAAGGGTGGAACATCGACGATCATCAACTGCGCCTATATCGGCGTGATCCTCAGTGTGAGTCGTTCTGCAAAAAAAAGGACGGCAAAAGTAGCGGTAAACGAAATATAATTTGTAATTTTGCACGCAAATAGGAGATTAGGTATGAGTAAAGCACTAAGAGTCATCATCAGTGGAGGCGGAACGGGTGGACATATTTTCCCAGCCATCTCGATTGCCAATGCCGTCAAGGCATTGCAGCCCGATGCCAGTATCCTGTTTATTGGAGCCTTGGGACGTATGGAGATGCAACGCGTACCTGCTGCTGGTTATGAGATCAAAGGACTGCCCATCAGGGGATTCTTCCGTCCCTTGTGGAAGCCTGCCAATATCGGTGTGGCCATCGATTACCTGAAAAGCAAATGGCTCGCCAAGAAACTTTTGCGTGAATTCAAACCCGACGTAGCCGTCGGCGTGGGCGGTTATGCCAGTGCTGCCGCCCTGGGTGCCGCCAACAGTTTAGGAATCCCCACACTCATCCAAGAACAGAACAGCTATGCCGGTCTGACGAATAAGAACCTGGCTGCCAAGGCCGAGAAAATATGCGTGGCATACGAGGGAATGGAACGGTTCTTCCCTGCCGAGAAGATTATCCTGACAGGCAATCCTGTCAGACAAACCCTTCTCGATACGACGATCTCCCGAGAGGAGGCCATCAAGAGTCTGGGACTCGACCCGTCGAAGAAGACCATCCTGCTTGTCGGTGGCAGTTTAGGAGCCCGCACCATCAACGAGAGCGTGCTCCAGCATCTGGATCTCGTCAAGTCATCCGACGTGCAGTTCATCTGGCAGACAGGCAAATACTATAGTGCAGAGATCGCAGAGCGCCTGAAGGGACAGGACATCCCAAACCTGAAGGTCACTGACTTTATCACCGACATGGGTGCTGCCTACAAGGCTGCCGACCTCGTCATCAGCCGCGCTGGAGCCAGCAGTATTTCTGAGTTCTGCCTCATCGGCAAGCCCGTCATCCTCGTGCCAAGTCCCAACGTGGCGGAAGACCACCAGACGAAGAATGCGCTGGCACTCTCCACCCGTGATGCGGCCATCTACGTGAAAGATGCCGAGGCACCAGCCACATTGTTACAATTAGCCATTGACACCGTGCAGGATGCTGCCAAACTGAAGTCGCTCAGCGAGAATGTGCTGAAGCTCGCCCTCCCCGATTCGGCAGACATCATCGCCAAAGAAGTCATCAAATTAGCAAAATGAACATCAAAGATATTAAAGCAGTCTATTTTGTAGGAGCCGGTGGCATCGGTATGAGTGCCATCGCCCGTTATTTCCTGAAGAAAGGACTCGTCGTGGCCGGCTACGACAAGACCCCCAGCGACCTGACCCGTCAACTGGAGAAGGAAGGGATGCTCATCCACTACGAAGAGAACATCAACGAGATTCCCCATATCTGTAAAAAGAAGGAGTCGTGTCTCGTCATCTATACGCCGGCCATTCCTGAGGAGCACCAAGAACTACAGTATTTCCGCGCCAACGGTTTCGAGATCCAGAAACGTGCCCAGGTGCTCGGTACACTGACCCAGGCCCATAAAGGACTCTGCGTGGCAGGTACCCACGGCAAGACCACCACCTCCACGATGTGTGCCCACATCATGCACCAAAGCCACCTCGACTGTAACGCCTTCCTCGGCGGCATCTCGAAGAACTATGGCACCAACTATATCCTCTCCGACTCCGACTTCGTAGTCATCGAGGCCGATGAGTTCGACCGCTCGTTCCATTGGCTCCGTCCGTGGATGAGTGTCATCACCTCCACCGACCCCGACCATCTGGATATCTACGGTACCAAGGAAGCCTATCTGGAGAGTTTCCGCCATTACACGGAACTCATCCAGCCCGGCGGTGCCCTGATCATCCATCGCGGTCTGGAGATGAAGGAGCACCTGCAGGACGGTGTGCACCGCTATGACTACAGCCTCAACGAGGGCGACTTCCATGCCGAGAACATCCGTATCGGAAACGGTGAGATCTTCTTCGACTTTATCTCACCTATCGAGAACATCCGTGATGTACAGTTAGGCCAGCCCATCCCCATCAACATTGAGAACGGCATCGCCGCCATGGCCATGGCCCAACTCAACGGCTGTACGGCAGAAGAGATTAAATATGGCATAAGAACCTATGGTGGCGTCGATCGCCGCTTCGACTTTAAGATCAAGACCGACCGTCTGGTGTTCCTCAGTGACTATGCACACCACCCCAAGGAGATCTACCAGAGTGCCAAGAGCATCCGTGAGTTGTATAAGGATAAGCACATCACTGCTATCTTCCAGCCTCACCTCTATACCCGCACCCGCGACTTCTACAAGGATTTCGCAGAGGCATTGAGCCAGTTGGATGAGGTGGTGCTCACCGAGATATACCCTGCCCGTGAACAGCCCATCGAGGGTGTCACGTCGCAACTGATATACGACAACCTGAAACCTGGCGTGAAGAAAGAACTTATCCGTAAGGACGAGGTCATAGACTTTATCAAAAGTCGCCAGTTCGAGGTGCTCATCGTCCTCGGTGCCGGTGACCTTGACAACCAGGTGCCCCAGATCACGAAGATACTGAATAGTAAACTGTCATAACAGAATATGTCCTTCAACTGGAAAAAGACCCTATTTGTAGTATGCGACATCATCATTGCCGCCTATCTGCTACTGGCCGTCACAGCGTTTAATAAACCCGACGCTAAGGCTGCCACATGCACAGAGGTGAAGATCGATGTGGAGCAGACTATTGTTGAGGGTTTTATGACAGCTGGGGAGATCAAAAGGATTCTGACACAGAACAAGTGCTATCCGCTCTCGAAGCCAATGGCGGAAATCAATGTCCGAACCATCGAGGAATGCCTGAAGAAGAGTCCTTTCGTTGATCATGCAGAATGTTACAAGAGCCAGAGCGGCCATGTCTGCATTTATGTCAGACAAAGGATACCCGTCACGCGGGTGATGGCCGACAACGGTGAGAACTACTATGTGGATACTCACGGGAGTCTGATGCCAGAAACCCGCTATGTCACCGATCAGGTGATCGCCACTGGGGCCATTACCCGTAAGTATGCTCAGACAACCCTGACACAAGTCGCCAATCAGATCCTGAAGGATAAGTTTTGGAAGAACCAGGTGGTACAGATGAATATCCTGACCGACGGTTCGGTAGAGATTGTGCCGCGCGTGGGAGACCATGTGATCTACCTGGGAGCACCTGTCAATATTGACAAGAAACTTGACCGGTTACGCAAGTTCTACCTTTATGGATTGAACAAAGCGGGCTGGAACAAATACAGTTATATCAACGTAGAGTTTGACAATCAGATTATCTGTAAAAGAAACAAAAGAAAATAATAAATACATAAGAGATGGCAGCAAAGGATTTTATCGTAGCAATTGAACTCGGGTCATCTAAAATGACCGGTATCGCGGGACAAAAGAATCTCGACGGCAGTATCCAGATACTGGCCGTGGTGAAGGAAGATTCTTCCTCTTTCATCCGCAAGGGGGTGGTCTATAATATTGACAAGACCGCTCAATGCCTCACCAGCATCATCAAGAAGCTGGAGACTCAACTCAAGACTGAGATCACTCAGGTATATGTAGGTGTAGGAGGACAGTCTATCCGCAGTGTCAAGAACGTGATAGCCAAAGACCTGCCCAGTGAGACCATCGTCACTCAGGACATGGTCATCGAACTGATGGATGCCAACAGGAACATGAAGTATCAGGATCAGGAGATCCTGGATGCAGCCGTTCAGGAATACAAGGTGGGCAGTCAGCTTCAGCTCGACCCCGTAGGCATTCAGGCGACGCACTTAGAAGGCAACTTCCTGAACATCCTGGAGCGCAATTCTTTCTACAAGAACCTGAACAAGTGCTTCGAGGTTGCCGGCATCAGCGTGGCAGAGATGTACCTGGCTCCGCTGGCCCTGGCCGACAGCGTACTGACGGAGGCTGAGAAACGTTCCGGCTGTGCACTGGTGGATCTTGGTGCCGACACGACCACCGTGTCCGTCTTCTCAAAAAATCTCCTGCGCCACCTTGCCGTCATTCCCCTTGGCAGCAATAACATCACCAAGGACATCGCCACGCTCCAGATGGAGGAGGCCGACGCAGAGCAGATGAAACTTAAGTACGCCTCAGCCTTCACCGACAATAACGAGATCGACAACGACCTGAAATATTCCATCGATACGGATCGTCAGGTCGAAAGCCGCAAGTTCATTGAGATTGTCGAAGGTCGTCTGGAGGAGATCATCGAGAACGTCTGGTATCAGATTCCCTCTGAATTCTACGACAAGTTGTTGGGCGGCATCATCCTCACCGGTGGTGGCTCGAACATGAAGAATATCGAAAAGGCGTTTACTAACCATACGCACGTGGATAAGATCCGAGTGGCCAAGTTCGTCACCCAGACCGTCCTCTCCAACAATGAGCTCATCAAGGCGCACAACGGCATGATGAACACCGTGCTCGGTCTCCTGATCAAGGGCGACATCAACTGTGCCGGCGACAGCATTCAGGATGGCGACCTGTTCAGCACACCCAAGCAGCCGACTACTGTCGCTACCGACCCGCGTCCAGCCCGTCAACCCGGAGAGGTGCCCCCAGGCGTCATCCAGACAGCCACCGAGAAGAAGCAGGCTGAGGAGATACGCCGCCGCCAGCAGGAGGAGGAAGACCGCGAGAAACGAGAGAGAGAACTCCGCGAGAAAGAGGAAGAAGAGCGCGTCCGCAAGGAGAACAGCTTCTGGAACAAGGCCCTGAAAGGCATCAAGCAGTTCGGAAAGTCTATCGTGGAAGAAGAGTAAGAGAGAATTGATAGTTTAGAGTTTAGTGTTTATAGTTGATAGTTTAGAGAATATGATTGACGACAACAATAACATCCAGATCCTTGACTTCGGGGCACCGGAGAAGGAACACAGCATCATCAAAGTGATTGGTGTAGGTGGCGGCGGCGGCAATGCCGTGAACCACATGTATCGCGAAGGCATCCATGATGTCACCTTCGTGCTCTGCAACACGGATAACCAGGCGCTCAACGACTCGCCTGTGCCCGTACATCTGCAGTTGGGTAAGGAGGGACTCGGTGCAGGAAATAAGCCCGAGAAGGCCCGTCAGGCAGCCGAGGAGAGCATCGAGGACATCCGTAATATGCTCAGCGACGGCACCCGCATGGCCTTCATCACCGCCGGTATGGGTGGTGGTACAGGTACTGGTGCAGCCCCAGTCATCGCCCGCGTCTCGAAAGAACTGGGCATCCTGACCGTCGGTATCGTCACCATTCCCTTCCGCTTTGAAGGCGACCGTAAGATCGACCAGGCCCTCGACGGTGTGGAGGAGATGCAGAAGCATGTCGATGCCCTGCTCGTCATCAACAACGAACGTCTGCGCGAGATCTATCCCGAACTGTCGGTGCTCGACGCCTTCGGCAAGGCTGACGACACCCTGAGCGTGGCCGCCAAGTCGATTGCGGAGATCATCACCGTACACGGTCTGATCAACCTCGACTTCAACGACGTGAAGACCGTATTGAAGGACGGTGGCGTGGCCATCATGTCCACGGGTTATGGTGAGGGCGAGGGCCGCGTGAAGAAGGCCATCGACGATGCCCTGAACTCCCCGCTGCTCAACGACAACGATATCTTCAACTCGAAGAAGATCCTGCTCAGCATCTCGTTCGCCGGCTCGAAGGATGGTCAGCAGTCGCTGATGATGGAGGAGATGAACGACGTGAACGACTTCATGGCGAAGTTCGGCAACGACTTCGAGATCAAGTGGGGTCTCGCCACCGACCTCGAACTGGGCAAGAAGGTAAAGGTCACCATCCTTGCCACCGGCTTCGGCATCGAGAGCGTCGATGGTATGGACGCCCATATCAAGAAGCACTCGCAGGAGGATATCAACCGCATCGCCGCCGAACAGGAGAAGGCCGCTGAGCGTCAGGACCGCCGTAACCGCTACTATGGCGGCGAGGGGGCCACCACGCGTTACAAGCGCCGTCCGAACATCTATCTCTTCCGTCCCGAGGACCTCGACAACGACGATGTGATTTCCGCCGTGGAGTCCACCCCCACCTACAAGCGTACCCGTGAGATCCTCGACAGCATCAACAGTCAGGCCGTCGGTGAGGAAACTGCTGATACTGACGAT